>CACXHF010000287.1 GCA_902767305.1 uncultured Eubacteriales bacterium | reverse complement strand
TCTTGGCATTTCAGAAGTGTCATTTTTGGAATGGACCAGCGGTTCTTTTGCTGCTTTGGCTGCACGCAGAACTGCTGCAACATCCAGAAGCATTTTCGGAGAGAGAGTACTGCCGATTTCAGCCAGGCGCAGGGTTGTCCGCACATCCGGGAAAAAGATTATCGGTGTTCCACCTGACCTGGATAGGAACCCTTCTGCCTCAGCCGTTTCCTCCTGACGCCGCAGGACTTCCTCATAATCAGATTGAGGAAGAAGTGCCTCTGCAAGTTCGCGACCCAGATCCGATACACACAGACTCTTCAGATGTTCAATAATCTTGTTGTACTCTAAAACATGAAAGGATCTCTTATTCATTTTTCCCTCCAGTATCTTACCTGTTCATCGTTCCGGTTACTCCACGCCGCGCATCAGATGACCACTCGTTCCCAGTAAAACAGATTCGGATGAAACACCGGTATCCATTAGCTGCCGGTAGGAGCGGATAATCTTCAGTCGTGTTTCAGGGGGTTCATCTGTAAACATCAGACGCCATACACAGTTAAGTGAACGCAAAACGCGAGCATGTCTGGCCATATCCGTAATGACGCTGTTGTATAGGGAAATCTGGCAGCGATCCTGCATTTTAAGCCGACGCAGAGGAAAGGCCATCCCCTTCCTGTCTGTCAGAGTTTCACACCAGCCATCTGTTGACTGACATGCATTGCACTGTCCATCTGTATGCGTATCGCCTGCCTTGGTGCGTTTCGGGCAGTGTGTAAGCAGCATCAGCTGTACTCGTCCGTAACACTCCAGTTCATAATTTCCGCCTGCCTCTTTGAGAAGACGGATCTCCTTTGCATTCAGTTCACAGGACACGGTCAGCCGACGGAGACCAAGCTGTGTCAGTATTCGGGCACATTCGGAGTTCATCACATTCAGTCCCTGACCACCGACCATCGGTACCGGCCATTCCATCCGTATCTGACCGAGATTGTTTATCTGTACAGCCGTAAAACGAGTCTTGTTTCTGTCGACAAATTCTGTCAGTTTCTGAAGTTCACCCGTTTCTGTCACCTGAGGAAGAACAAAAATCACAGGAACGGTCAGTTTTAATGCTGCCTTTTCAAGCGAATCAATCCGGTAGTCTCTCGGATACCAGATAACCTGATCTGCGCCAGCAGAGAGCATCTGTGCCGCTTCCTCCGGATTTTCGGTGACAGCTATCAGTCCGGTTTCCTGAGCGGGCAAGTCCGTTTCCCGGATCTTTTGAATGGATGGAAAGTCCTCGTTCATCAGTCCGACAATCGCTGTCCGGCGCATAGCATTGAGTTCACCAACCGGGAGGAAGGCCTCATTTCCAGTCAGATTAACAGCTGTGAGAATATACGGCGTTTCCCGGAGCTTTCCGAGAATCCGCAGAAGCCCCGTTTCAGTCAGAGCATTTGTTTCAGCCGGTAGAGTGAGGGTCGAACTGACTGCACTGCCGGTCCGCCCCTCCGGATCTGTAAATGTCAGGCGGGCGGGTTTTCCAGGAATTGCTTCAAGATTTGCCTGAATTGGAATTCTTGGACGTTCAGTCGCCTTAAATGATCTGGCATGTTCGTTCAGCTGGACACTGACCAGCCTCCAGACGGTATCCCCAGGCTTTGCCAGTTGTGACTCGCTGGTGAGAGTAAAGGTTCTTCCTTTCCTGACAGCAGGCCCGTTGTAAACAAATTCCTGCTCCTGGGATCCGTTTCGAATCTGAAATACATCACCTGGATCAATATCGATCTCTGCTGTAACCGTCACCCGCTTTCCTGACACATGGGTTATTCTTCCGGCCTGAATCCCCTGGTGGTTTGGTTTTTCCCAGCTCATCAGGGCACGATGATTCTGAGAAAAGATATATCCTTCCGTAAAACCGCCCCGGTTGAAAATCTGTCGGAGGTTGGTGAAATCCTGATCAGACGGCGGCTTCAGACTGTCAATGGCACGACGGTAGGTGTCTGTCACGATGGATACGTATTCAGGACTTTTCATCCGTCCTTCGATTTTAAGAGACTCAATCCCCGCCTCTCTGAGTTCCCGTATTCGGGAAACCAGCAGAAGATCTTTCGGCGAGAGAAGATAACCATGCGTTCCGTCGCTGAGTTTGTATGGTAAACGACAAGGCTGAGAGCATTTTCCGCGATTTCCGCTGCGCCCTCCAATCATTCCGGAAAAAAGACATTGGCCGGAAACGCAGACACACAGTGCACCATGTACAAATGCCTCTATTTCAACACCCGTATCTGCCATGGCATGAAGCTCAGAAAGACGGCATTCTCTTGCCGGAACGACACGTCGTACGCCCAGATCCCGGAGGAGTTCCACTCCCTGAACATTGTTAACCGTCATCTGCGTACTGGCATGGACAGACAGCTCAGGAAAGTGCTGTCTTGCAACCCGGAGAACGCCGAGATCCTGCACCAGAATGGCGTCGGCACCTGCATCCCTGATGACCCCAAGTGCCTCAATCAGTGAAGGAAGCTCCGACTCCTTCACCAGTGTATTGACGGTCACATAAATCCGCCGTCCCATCTGATGAGCAGCTCTGACGGCGTCTTTCAGTGCTTTTTCATCAAAATTACCTGCATAGCTTCTTGCAGAAAAGGCCGTATAGCCCAGGTAAATAGCGTCTGCGCCTGCAGCAATTGCGGCATCCAGTGCTTTACGGTTTCCGGCTGGTGCTAATAATTCCATTTCTTCCTCCGAAAAAAGCGAAAACACCGGTACTGGTATTTTCGCTTTCTTTATCCCTGTCAGTTGTCCGGAGATTCCTTCTTCATATGCAACTGATCCTGCATTATGGCAAGCTCACGCACCAGGCGTTTGTTTTCATTCTGCGAACTGATCAGTTCCTCCGCCAGAGTCATACATGTCAGAAGAGGAATCATTCCCTCATTAGCCCGCGTCAGAATGGAAAGCTCACGCATTCGACGATCCACATAGCCCGTAATACGGGACAGCTGTTCCTCCGTCTGATCGGTTACCAGCGTATATTCTTTTCCCATAATGCGTAGGGATACTTTCCGCTTTTCCACTGCAGTCCCCCATTATCTTTTGATTTTTCTGAACGGATAGTTCACTCCGTTGGTCTCAACACGAATGCTTTTTATGATCTGAGGCTCAACAGGCTTATCCATGGAGTCTGTGGGTGTACTGACAATATGATCTGCTGTTTCAATGCCGCTGGTTACACACCCGAACGCCGCATAGGAACCATCCAGGTGCGGAGCATCTGCTACCATAATGAAAAATTGTGAACCTGCTGAATTCGGCAGCATGGACCGGGCCATGGAAAGAACGCCGCGGGTATGTGCCAGTTTGTTCGGGAATCCGTTCATTCTGAATTCTCCACGAATGGCGTAACCTGGTCCGCCGATGCCGGAACCTTTCGGGTCACCGCCCTGGATCATGAATCCAGGAATGACCCGGTGAAAAATCAGACCATCATAAAAGCCGCTGTTCGCCAATTCAATGAAATTGCCGACGCTTTCAGGTGCAACATCCGGATACAGTTCTCCGGTCATTATTTCCCCGTTTTTCATTTCAATCGTGAAAGTAGGATTCATAGATTATTCCTCCCGTGATAAAATCATTCAAGTCCACAGAAGCTGAGAAATGACCCATTCAGAAATCCTGAAAGATCTTTTTCGATCGCTTCGCTGTTCAGTTCATAGCCGGATCTGGCCAGAGGTACGTAATGTGAAGCAATCAGTTCGTACAGATGTTCACGCATCAGCAGCCATCTGCCCAACATCTGTTCAGGCAGTGCAGAAAAGCTGGCCAGTGGATGAAAGCGGAATCCCAGAGTCGAAAGAGCAGTGTCAATGTTTCTGACAGAACGAATTACCGGCAGAATGCGCTGACGTCCCTGGACAGAGAAGATGATTCCCGGTTCAGAAGATGCAGAGGCGTACAGCACACAGTGTGCGCCAGGAAAACTGCTCATGAGGCGTACAAGGCGGTCGGCGTCTTTTGCGTTATCAAGTTGAAGATGGAGAATCAGATTACGGTCTTCCGAAAGCGGCAGAAGACAGTAGCGAAGGAAATCCTCCCGAAACCCGTTTAAGAAGATCTGACGGGTTCCAAGACGGACCGCAGTTTCGAAAATGTTTCCTGCTTCTGCTTCCAGATTCAGTCCATACCGTCCTACGCAAACCTGCTCCTCCTCCACTCGCAGCAAAGGAATAAAGCGGTTATCAATTTCCGCCGGGCTGGATGCCGAATTCATAGGAACGACGGTAAGAATACGGCATGCCGGCATGACGTCCAGTATCTCGCGAAGCCATCCTTCCCTTGAATAGCTTTTCTGCTGTGATTCTGCCTCTTCGAAATTGTTCAACGAAATACCCAATGCATTAAAAGCAGCATACATTGCAGATGCATCTCCCGAAATGGGTGTTCCTGAGTCCCCTGTTCTCAGACGTTCACCACCGGGGAAACTTTTCAGCATTGGTCCGATCCCGATATCATCCTCGAGTGGATTAAACAGGATGATGTCGATTACTTCTGTATGACGGATAACCTGTTTAACACATTTTCGAAGGGCTTGCTTATCCGAGAGTATCATGAATTCCCTCTCTCTCCGGTTCTGCTACCAGCATGTCTGCTTTTCTCTGCACCATTTCATTTACCCGACTGATGTATGTCTCAATATTGGATACATTGGGTGCGCGCAGAATCCGCTGATCGCGTCCCATGATTCGTTTTGATATAGCGCCGGCTCCCAATGCCAGCACGCCTCTGGTTTCTTCCATGTTATCGATGTTATACCGGCAGATCTTCCCCGGGCCGGCATAACCCACGTTTTCAAGGTTTGAGGCCATGTATTTCTGTCTGTACAGATAATATGCTTTCATTCCCAGCTGATGAGCCAGCATTCTTCCTTCATCAGCCATCTGACGGATTATCTCATCCGTACGCTGTTCATACCGGATTTCATGTAATTTTGAGGCATGCTTGATGGCAAGGGTATGAACGGTCAGGCTGTCCGGACGGAGTTTCCCGATTACATCCAGCGTATGACGGAACATGGCAAGATCTTCCCCAGGCAGTGCAGTGATAATATCCATGTTGATATTTTCAAAACCGGATGCACGAGCCTGTTCATAGGCTCTCAGACAGTCTGCAGCTGAATGGGCTCGGCCGATAGCAGCCAGTGTTTCATCATTCATGGACTGCGGATTGATACTGATCCGGGTTACCGGATACCTGCGCATGACAGAGAGCTTTTCTCTGTCGATGGTATCCGGCCGTCCAGCCTCAACGGTCCATTCCGTCAGGCCAGGGAAAGCCTGATAGATGGCATTGAGAAGGCGGTCGAGCTGAGAGGTACTGAAACTGGTCGGCGTTCCTCCGCCGATATATGCTGTCCTTATAAGAATCTGGTGTTCCTGTGCCAGTCTGGCGCAGGCATCAATCTCCGAAAGCAGAGCTTCAAGATAGGGCTCTACCAGGTGTCCGTCTCCGATTACGCCGGAGGAAAAAGAACAATAGGAACATCGG
>CACXHF010000286.1 GCA_902767305.1 uncultured Eubacteriales bacterium | reverse complement strand
CATACATGCCTTCGAGCAATTCTTTCAGGAATTCCCGATTGTCCACGTTATCAACAAGTATCATTTCTTTTGCGCCTTTATAGGGCAATTCCAACACTGCATCCGGCATCAACTTTCTGGAAGTCCTGGTGAGCTTCACAAGAAAACGATCATCATAGATGCCTCCGACAATTTTACTGCGATAATAGACAATATATTCGCCCATCATTCCACGATAACTAATGTCGTCAAGGCCTGAAAGCTGTTCCAGAATAAAATCCAAATATTCTTTGCTAGATGCCATCTGCATACCTCCCTCTTTAGAAAAGACGTTTTCACGTTCTATACTGTTTTCCGCTAATTCAACAGTTCATCTGCCGGATTCAGGTTCTCCACCAGCGAAATATTGAAGCATTTCTTTCCGCATCTTTGATGGAACACCGGCATGATACACTATCGTTCCGTCCAAAGTAATGAACCGTTTATTCTTGAAATAGTCAACATATGTTTTAATACTCCGGTGATCCCTGTAATCATGATATATTTCTTCAGACGTTCCAGAATGTGTTGTTTCCTGCACGAAGCTCTTCGGAAACAGAACGTTTTATACAAAACCCGGCATATTTTTCCGGCTGCCAACACAATCCATATGGAACAGTACGGATTGGTTTCCCTTCTTCTCTACCCATGGAATTCACAATCTGAAGACGCGGATCAGAAATCCGTTCTTTAAATATGAAGCTCCCCAGAGGGGAGCTTCAATACAACTGCAATAATACAGAGAACATATACTGCATGACAGAAGCTGACACTGATACATATGTCACCTGGGAAAAACGTTTTTTACTCAACCAGCATCAGATTCAGTTGCGCTGTCTCAATCAGGAATCCAGCACAGTTCCAGTTCCCGGCGGAGTTTCCAGCGTTCCTTTGCATTTAAACTGCCGACCGTTCTGTCTTCCATCATCAGTTGCAGCACAGCCCGCGCTGCAGCTGATGTTTCCACATCACTGAACACCCGTACTGCATCCGTGTACAGCTTTTCCTCTGCCGCTGAGCCGGATTGTATCTTGGATCCGGCAAGGAATTCCCCTTCCTGAAGGAGTCTCTCAAGATTGGATCTGCTCGCAACAAGATAAGGACGTTTTCCTGAGAGGCAGAGCGAAAAAAGCGGCTGTTCAGTACGGACATGTATAAGTTTTCCTGCTTTCTGGAAATATAGTGTTCCGGAAGTTTCACCGGAGAGTGTCCGGCATATCACTTTTTCTTCCTCACAGGGTTCAAATTTCGCCTGTTTCTCCTGACGTTTTTCCGTTTCCTTCATCACTTTTTCATTTTTTCTCAGAAGCGGAATCATTTTTGTCATGATCTGGCCGCAGACTTCTGCATCCGTCACTGCGCGGTGACTTTGACGGTTCTGTATTCCAAATGCATTTGCCACCATATCCTGTCTGTGACTATACAGACGTGGCAGCGCAATACGTGACAGTGAACAGGTATCTGCATAAACAATATCCGCGTTGATTCCCATCCGTGCAAACTGCGCGTTAAGAAACCCCATATCAAAGGTTGCATTATGACCAACCAGTACAGTATCTCCATTCAGGGCATTTCCGAAAAACGCACATAATTCTTCATATACTTTGTCCGGCTCGGGTGCACTCCGAACCATCTGGTCGGTAATATGATTCACCATTTTTGCCTCATACGGCACATAATTCACCGAGTGAATCAGACTTCCATACTGACGAACAGGTTTTCCATCTTCAAAAAGTACCGCGCCGACTTCAATGATCCGATCATAGTAATTGTTCAGTCCGGTTGTTTCCGTATCAAAGGCAATAAACCGTTTTTCAAGAACAGAAAGGAGTGGGGCACTAAGTCCAAGTTTTGTAAATGAAAGCATATTCATTCTCTCCAGAGTTATCAAAAATGCCGATAGAGCCAGATAAAGCTGCAGCCCGGAATCGTGACAGCTCCCGCATCACGACTTTCACCTGTCAGAAGATTCTGATAGAGATCCGTGTCATGAACCCAAGCTGTTTCCGTTTCGTCACCGAAATTGAACAAGCCAAGAAGTTTTTCACCCTCATAATACCTGCCGATTCCCAGAATATGATCATTTCCGGTATCAATACGCCAAGTGTCCGCCTTGCCGTCGAAGACATTTATCCGTTCCCTCATCTGTTCAAGCTGGCGGACAGCCGAGAAAATTCTGCCTTCCAGCGTTGTCTCATCCTCCCGGCGAACGGCCTTGTTCCAGTCCATATTTCCACGGTGCAGGTAACGGCTGTCCTCCACTTTCAGCGGATCCTCGTGATAATGATTGTCATTTTCCTGACCGATCTCATCCCCGCTGTAGAGAACCGGTATCCCGCTCATGGTAAACATGAACGCATGCAGCATGATATCCAGTGAGAGCGCTTTCTCCATCGCCCCAGAGTCCCCGGAAATACGTGCGCTTTCAATTCCGCAAAGAGAGGCAGTTGTTCCGCATAGACGCGCGTCCCCCAGACGTGGATCGTCGTTATACAGTTCCCCTCGTGCAGGGCTTCCCTCCCATTTTCCTGTCAGGTAGTCGTTCAGGAATTTCTTATGCGGTATTTCCTGCTGACCGAACTGAGAGAGGAAACCGTAATCCAGTCCCCATCCGATATCATCATGACAGCGCAGGTAGTTGAGGAATGTATATTCCTTCGGCAGTGCAAAAACCTGTTCCATCTGATGTCCGAGAAGCCGCACATCCCGGGTGGCAACTGTGTGCCAGATGGAAGCCATTGTGGTTACATTGTAAAGGAGATGACATTCCGGCCGTTCCACTGAACCGAAGTACGGAACAACTTTGCTTGGTTCCATAACAACCTCTCCCAGCAGAAGAGTTCCCGGACACACAATCTCACAGACAATCCGCATAATCCGGACCAATGTATGAACCTGTGGGAGATTCCGGCAGTTGGTTCCCAGTGCCTTCCAGATATAAGGGACTGCATCCAGCCGGATAATGTCCACGCCCTGGTTGCACAGATAAAGCATATTCTCTGTCATATCATTGAAAACAACAGGATTCGCATAATTCAAATCCCACTGATAGGGATAGAAGGTCGTCATGACAATTTTCTGTGCCTGTGGACACCAGGTGAAATTGCCAGGTGCTGTCGTGGGAAATACCTGAGGAACGGTCTGCTCATAGGCATTGGGAATATCCCAGCTGTTGTAGAAAAAGTACCTGTCCTGATATTCCTTCTCCCCTGCTCTGGCACGCCTGGCCCATTCGTGATCCTCGCTGGTATGATTCATGACAAAATCCAGACAGACGGCAATCCCACGCTCATGACAGCATCCAGCCAGGTCCGCCAGATCCTCCATCGTTCCCAGTTCCGGCTGCACTTTACGGAAATTACTGACCGCATAACCTCCGTCGCTTCGTCCTGCCGGGCTTTCAAGAAGCGGCATGAGATGCAGGTAATTGACGCCGCAGTCCTGCACATAAGAAAGCTTTTCCTTCACTCCCTGCAGAGTTCCGGCAAAAGCATTGACATACATCAGCATGCCAACCATGCTGTGTCCCTGATACCAGCCGGGATTGGATACCCTTGTGCGGTCCAGTTCCCGCAGCGGTTCAGGCCGGTTTTCCCATGCCCGGTACAGCATTCCTGTAAAATAGTCATACGCCTGCTCATCATTATGATAGAGTCCCATATACAGCACTCTGAGTTCACTTTCAAAGTGCATAAAGCGCGCCTTAAACTCAGACGCCCAGTTTCCACAGCCCATTCTTTTTTCCTCTCAGACTGACTTCCCTTTCTGTATAAATGGGAAATCTCTTCTTTTCAGTTGCATATTCGTTTTTTTTCCGTTACAATACACGGGTATCCGCCGTTTTCCGGCAGAACAGAATCCCCAGTAAAAAAAGGAGTCATACATTATGCGTGAAACCATTATTTCCCTGCTTGAGGATATCAAGGACGATATTGATTTTGAGTCCTGTACGACCCTGATTGATGACGGCCTTCTTGCCTCGCTTGACATTATCCAGCTCATCGGCGCATTAAATGATGAGTTCGACATCTCCATTCCGGCCACCGAAATCGTCCCCGCCAACTTCAACAGCGTCGACGCCATGGCTGCCATGGTCACACGTCTTCAGGATGAATAACAACTCTCTGGATACCCGCAGGAAATGTCTCAGACATTTCCTGTTTCTTTTTTACCAGACTTCCTCAGGAACAGCATTGATATCAAACGTCGACTGGTCAAAGCGCTTGAGCCCTGTCCAGCCGATAACTTTCGTTCCCGGAACGTGGACTTTCACCCAGTAAATCTTGTTTCTTGAATCCCAGGCCTTTGCCAGAATCTCGCAGTACTGTCCGGCAACATTGTATGTG
>CACXHF010000285.1 GCA_902767305.1 uncultured Eubacteriales bacterium | reverse complement strand
TCTGACCTGTCTGCAGCCGAAACCGCATTTCTCATACGGCCCCATGCCAGAAAAACGGTCAGATGCAAATCGTCGCTTCCCCAAATCTGATATTCCTGCAGCAGTCAAAGACCGCCGCTCACAAAGGAGGCTTCCATGTCTTTTCGTTCTCTTTTCTCCGTTCTCGTCCTTTCGCTGATCCTCCTCACCTGTCAGTCCGCATTATCAGAAGTTGAACCGCTGTCCATTGAAGACCTTCAGAAAATGAACAATGGTCAGGCCGTTATCTCACAGGATGAGAATTCTGCCGTCACCTTTATCGGCGGCCGGTTCTTTAACCGTCCCGTTCTTAACGACGATGATGCCTTCGACGCGCTCATGGGCGTTCTGCCTCTGCTGGGCGGTGACGATGATTCCACCTTTATTTCCCGGCAGACCGTCTCAACAGATGACGGCAGTGTTTATTATCTGTTTATTCAGTCAGATGAAGACGGTGCCAGCATTATAGACAACAGCACCGTTAAAATCGGTGTTAAAGGAGATGGAACCACTTTCCTGCTCACCAGTTCCCTTACCCCAAGCAGCAAAAAACTGTATGACACCGTAATCACTGAAAAAGAAGCCGAACGGATTGTCAGCCGGGAAAACGCGTTCACCGGCTGTCGAATTCTGCCCGACGCAACCGAAGAACACCTGATCTACAACGAATTCGAAGATTACGACAGTCAATTTCTTTCCGTTTATGTCGTCTACACCAATAATCCGGACAACCGGACAGACTATCCGTATCTCGCCCACTATGTCGAAAAAGACGGAACTTATCTGTATTCCCTTGAGGTAAGTATGCCCGGCAGTCCGACGGTTGATAAAGTTCAGGACAACAGTGAATTCTTTCGTTCAATGACCCCTGTCCCGTTTACCCAGAAAGTCACCTGGAATGATCGTACCCGGGAAGAACTCACTGCTACCGTGATGAAAGACACCGACGGCACACTGTATCTGGGTGATCCGGAAAGACACGTACTGGTTGCAGATTATTATGAATATACGTATAACGACACCTATGCACCGGTATATTCCGAGAACGGAGTGTTCCCTGAAAAAGCATTTGCCGTCTACTCCACCTTTATGAAAGTATACGATTACTATGCAGATATGGAATGGGTCGGGCCGGACGGTGAGGAAACCGACGTCCTTCTTCTTTACGATCTGTGCGATGAAGAGCATGAACCTGTCGATAATGCCTATTACAGCGGTTTTTCAGACGGCTGGCAGGTTTTCGCATTCAATTCGATTGAAGATGACGGACGATGCATGGACGTCATCGCTCATGAGTTTACGCATTGCGTTATAGAAGCCTCCATGTTTTACAACATCTACGCCAATGACTACGGTGCCATCAATGAATCCCTCTGCGATATCATGGGAAACCTGATCGAAATGGCACAGAATGCAACGGAGGATACCAAATGGCTGATCGGTGAAAACGGCACTCTTTTACGGAGTATGAGCGATCCCCGGCTCTATGGACAGCCGGAGGCTGTATGGGACCTTTATTATGTGCCAAATGCCCAGAATCCAGGTTCTGACAATGACAACGGCGGTGTTCATGTCAACTCTTCTCTGCTGAACCTTATTGCTTACAAGCTCTGCGCCCGGACCGGCATGACATTCGAGGAAGCCACAGATTTCTGGCTGGATGTTGTCTGTGCCATTACCTGCAGAACCAACTTCCGTGAGCTCAGCGACCTTCTTCCTTATATGCTCCGGTATTCCGGTTATCCGCAGTACTGTGATGAACTCCTTCGGATCATTGACGAAACCGGCCTTGCAGGCAGAACACAGCCTCAATCCATCCCGTCTGATGCCAGCTTTGTTACCATGGACGTTCCTCACAATATCGCACTCCATGACAGTGATGTCATCTTTTCCTTCAGTGATGCCGACGATCCCGATCTGCCCGAAATTCTGACGACCTGGCTGCCTGCCAATACCTGGCAGCTGAAGGCAGTAATCCCTCAGGGAAATTATCTGATACTGCTTTCCTACCAGGACGGCGAATCCGTACTGGTCTATGCTGACGGCAGATGGATTCCTTTCGATGACATCTCCTATGACCTCGACCTTTTTAAAGCAATTGATTCAACGAAAATATCTCTTTCACCGGACGGGCTTGACAGGCTTGCACCGAAAAAAGACCGGATTCTGTAAACGTCGTCAGATAACAAAACAGCTGCCTCTGGCAGCTGTTTTGTTGAATTCTATTCCTGCATCAGGCAGGCACCATTTGTTCTCATGATTTCTCTGTAGTGGAAACAGCTCTCCTTTACTGTCCTTACCTGCGTATCATAATTCACATGAACCAGCCCGAACCGCTGGGTATACCCGTTTTTCCATTCAAAGTTATCAAAAAAACTCCAGTAGAAATAGCCGGCCACATCAACGCCTTCATCTGCCGCACGCCCAAGTCCTCGAATATAGTGATCCATATAAGAAATACGGGACTCATCGTGAACCTTTCCGTTCACTACTACATCCGGGCAGCTCATTCCGTTTTCCGTAATCAGAATCGGCAGCCTGTAACGCTCATACAGGAACTTTGTGCCCCAGTAAAGCGAATCAGGAACAACCGCCCAGCCCATCAGTGTACGCTCAATGCCGATCCGATACGGCACCTGTTCAAATCCCCAGGCGTTATCTGCCGCACGGACAAAATTTGAGGTATAGATGTTCTGTCCATAGTAATCCAGCGGCTGATGGATCAGTTCAAGATCCTTCTCCCATCCGGCAGGCAGAAACTGTCCCAGCGCCCTCAGACCGTCTTCCTGATACTCTCCCAGTACCACCGGATCGGAAAACCATGGGGTATTCCAGATAAACGTTTCCGGCCGCACCGTAAAATAGGCTTTCCGGGCTGCCTCAAAATCCTCTTTGGAATCGGTCATCGGAATCATGGGATTCCCGCAGGGCGCATAGCCCACTCGCACGCCCGGAATACGTTCCCGCAGGATCATTGCCGCACGCCCATGGCATTTCATCAGAATGTGGCTCATTCTGACGAGATCTCTTGTTGCGCAGGGTACTGCAGGTGCATGTTCCGGCCGCCAATATCCGAGACCGATAATACACTGTGGTTCATTAATGGTGAAATAGTCTTTCACCCGATCACCCAGCCGGTCCGCAATCAGTGAGGTATACTCACCGAACCAGTCCACCATGCTTTCATTCAGCCAGGCACCCTTTTCATGAATCGCTCTGGGAAGATCCCAGTGATACAGCGTACAGAACGGACGAATGCCATGTTCCAGAAGGCAGTCCACCAGATCACTGTAAAAGCGGATCCCTGCCTCGTTCACCTCACCGGTTCCATTCGGAAGAACACGCGGCCAGGAAATGGAAAAACGGTAGTTCTTAATCCCCATTTGCGCCATGAGGGCAACGTCCTCACGAAAACGATGATAATGATCACACGCCGTGTCACCGTTTCCTCCATCCTCGATAAATCCGGGGCGTTCATGCGTGAGATCATCCCAGATAGACGGACCTTTACCGTCCTCATTCCATGCACCTTCGATCTGGAAAGAGGAGGTTGCGGTTCCCCACAGGAAACTCTTTGAAAAACCCATAGAAGCTCTCACCTTTCCCGCCAGGCCGCCCGTTTATTTCTGCCGGCTCCAGCGAACTGAATGAAGTATAGCAAACGGCTCCAAAGGGTGTCAAGGCGGCAATTCAGGAAATCAGATTCTGTCCCCTCTGTCCGGCACGGAATTGCATTCAGAATTCAACTGTGCTAGAATACAGCATGTTTTTAAACAGAATACTATCTCTGGAGGTCCTCATTGAAATACCTGCTTTCCGGATGCATCTGCGTCCTTCTTCTCCTTTTCTGTGTCACGTCCCTGGCTGCCGCTCCCGATCCGGAAACTGCGGAAAAAATGGGACTTAATTATCTCAGAAATGTCGATCCTGCCGTTCGTGAGGAATGGATTGACGCCATGATTGCACTGGCTGAAAAGCTTTACAAAAAAGCCGATGACAGGCCTCAGCGCGCCCACTACAGCTCAGATATCTATGTCTGTAAAAACTTCACTGTCCACCTGTTCAAAAACACAGCTGTCCGATACCGGATGGCGCAGTATCCGACAACACGTCTGGTCATCCCCAACAATAAAGATCAGGCCGACTGTGCTCCTTACAGTTACGGACTGGTGTGGGCAGATAAATCTGCCAAAGAAGGTAATCCTTTTTTTGAGGCAGCACGCTTCCGTTATGACGACTCACTCTCGAAGGAACAGAACCGCATTAATGCCATTGTCTTCCTGACCAATGTGCAGAAGGGAGATTTCTTCCAGATGTCTGCGGAATACGAGTTTGGAGTAGGCGCCCACAGCCTTGTCTTTATTTCCAATTATGACCCTGCCACTCACCTGGTGCACTGGACAGACTCCAACATGCGGGGGAAAACCATTAACGGCGAGCGGTATGGTTATGTACAGTTTAATGCCGAAAAAGAGATCGACTTCTTTGTCGATGCCATATGCCATAAAAAAAGAGGCGCAACGCTGTACCGCCTCCGTTACGATATTATCCGTGCATCAAGATAAACCGTGAACGTCCTCCGCTAACTGCTATGAAAAGAATCCATGCACCGATGCACGGATTCTTTTTCCGGTTCATGCCATCTGTCCTTCTGTCTCATTTTACTATTCCAGAAAGGGGCAAGATCAGCAATGCCTGTTCCTCATGGCTTCAAAAAAGCCCTTTTAAACACCGTTCATTATCTTGTCAAAACGGTTTGTATCGTTCTGGCTTCTGTCTTCATCGGTTTTCTTCTCCTTTGTGCCGTATACCTTCTCCCTGTGGATAAGATGGCGGCACATGTGCAGGAATCCGGAGATATGCTCATCCATGAAGGCAATTATTCTGTCTGGTCTCACGCCGTTACAATGCTGGATGGATTTACCGATGCGATCATCCTGAATCACGCCATCTATAATAACAGTAACACACCGCTTCTGCGGCGTGTTCTTCTGAATCCGGAGACATTCCCTGCAGATTCAGAAAAGTACAGTGGAAAGCCGCGTATCGAACGGGCTCTGGGGAGCCTCGAAGAAGGAACTCCAACAGTTGAAGAGAATTATGGCCGATACTGGCACGGCTACCTGCTCATTCTGAAACCGCTTCTTTTGCTCTCCGACGTTCCGGGTCTGCGTGTTTTAAATATGCTGATTCAGTCCATGCTTCTGATTCTCTGTTCCGGTCAGATCTGTAAACGGCTTGGATATGTGCATTGTCTCATTCTTTTCGCAGTGATCCTCTTTATGCCCCCTGTTACTGCCGCCCTGTCTTTCCAGTTTACCAGCATTTATCTGATTATGCTGATAAGCATCTTTCTGCTTTTTCACTTTGAATCTACCTTCCTTCGCTTTTCGAATGCTTACTCCTTTTTTCTCATTATCGGAGTCTGCACCGCTTATTTTGACCTGTTAACCTGCCCTGTTGTTGCACTTGGCGTTCCTCTGGTTTTCTGGATTCTCCTTTCAGGCTCCCCGGACCTGAAGCAGATTTTAGGTCTTTCTGCCGGATGGGGAATGGGCTATGCAGGAATGTGGTCCGGAAAGTGGGTCCTTGCCAGCCTTCTGACCAATGAAAATGTAATTGCTGACGCAGAAGGCGCTGCGCGTCTTCGCATTGGAAATCATGAGGGTGCATATCAGAGATATGAAGGTTTTCGCCGTGTTCTCGTATGTCTGGACCGCAACCCGATCGCTGTCCTGTTCATTATTCTTATTGCGCTGCTCCTCCTTTCTGTTCTGGTGAAGCGCCGGCATCTCACATCTGCAAAGCGTCTGCTGTCTCTTATTGTCGTCTGCTCCTATCCTTTCATATGGGACAGCATTTTCCTTCAGCATACCGCGCTTCACTGGTGGATGACATGGCGCAATATGGCTGTTTTCTCATGTGCACTTACCGCTCTGCTGATTTCATGTTTTGCCGTCCGTCCCCCTCTTTCTCCAGGCCATGCCTCAGGCACAGACTGATTTTCTCCCTTGTAACCGCATAGCAAAAACAATCC
>CACXHF010000284.1 GCA_902767305.1 uncultured Eubacteriales bacterium | reverse complement strand
TTTCTGTGAACGGAATCGCAGTGATTTCAATGCAGAGCATGCGCTCCTGCTCATTGCAAAAGATCTGATTGAAACGGTCATCGAATCCCCTCATCTTATACTGAGCATCCCCATGAACACAGTGGTTCAATCATGCAAGCCTTATCTGGAAGGTCGTCAAAAACTGATACAGCATCTGATCGAGGTGCATCACCTTACAGAAGAAAACGCCTATATGCTTTTTCTATCCGTATTCAGTGAAGCTGTAGGCATGGTTTTCTTTACCAACAAAACTCAACTGCCAGCGCGTGATCTGCCTTGCCGCTGTATTGAACAGATCTATTTTTCTCTTTTAAAAAACCTGCAGCCCTGAACTAAAGTAAGGGCTGCAGGTTTTTTAAAAGAGAAAAAATGCCACCAGTATCCGAGTGCCGATGAACAGAAGAACAATCCCGCCCAGGGCAGTTGCTTTTCCGGAAAGACGGGTTCCGAAATGTCGTCCGAGATGCAGACCAATCAGACAAATAACACACGTTACCACCGCAATAATCAGAGCACTGGAAAATGCCATGGCGACATTATATTCAGCAATGGTAAAGCCGACAGACAGCGCGTCAATGGATGTTGCTATACCCTGCAGAAAAAGTCCTCCGGCAGAAACTGTATGCATATCCGACTCTGACTCTTCATCGCCGTGGAAAGATTCAATCACCATCTTTCCTCCGATCAAAAAGAGCAGCCCGGACGCAGCGAATGGGATATATCCCTGCAAAAAGGTAAACATCTCCACAAAAAAACGAACACAGATCCATCCGATAACCGGCATAATAAACTGAAATCCGGCAAATGTTCCGGCAATCAGGATCATGCGCTTCGCAGGCATCTTCGGCTCATGCAGACCGTTCGCCAGTGAAACGGAAAAAGCATCCATAGCAAGGCCAAAGCCCAGCAGAATGCTGTTCAGCAGAAATGAAAACATAAATCCTCCAAGCAAAGACAGCTGGTTTTACAGCGGCATGCCAATAATTTGTGACAGATTATGCTGGATAGCCGCCGCAATTTCAGGTTTGTTCATCGTATAAACATGCACTACCTGAATGCCGTTAGCAAAAAGGTCGATAATCTGTTCCGTCGCGTAAATGATACCTGCCTGACGCATGGCTGCATCAGAATCTCCGTACCGGTCCATGAGACTTCTGAAGCGCTGCGGAAGGGACGCATTGGAAAGACGCAGAACCTGTTCCACCTGCTTTTTAGAAGTAATCGGCATGATTCCCGGAAAAACAGGAATGAAAATGCCGGCTTCACGGATTTTATAAAGAAAATTGAACAGCAGATGGTTGTCAAAAAACATCTGCGTTGTAAAGAAGTCACAGCCAGCCTCCGCCTTCAGACGCAAAGACGCAATGTCCTCTTTCTGATTCACACTCTCTGGATGAACCTCTGGATAGCAAGCACCCCCGATACAGAAATCATAACCGGAAGCACGAAGCTCTGTAATCAAATCGCAGGCATGGTGATAATCCTTACTGCATATACCATCCTTGGGCAGATCTCCCCGAAGGGCCATCACGTTCTGAATGCCTGCTGCATGGATCTCCTCAATACGGGCACTGACCGTTTCTCTGGAGGACGAGACGCAGGTCAGATGTGCCAGTGGTTCCACACCGGTTGCTTCACGGATCTCCTTCGCCAGCTGCAGCGTATAACGACTGGTTCCACCCCCTGCACCATACGTGACACTGATAAAATCCGGATGAAGTGCTGCAATCTGAAGCGCCGCTTCACTGACACTTCTGAACACTGTTTCTGTCTTTGGCGGAAAAACTTCAAATGACAGCATCTGTTTTGAAGCTGTCAGCATCTCAGTGATTTTCATAAGATCCTCCAATATATCCATTTCTATTCCAATCCGTTGTAAAAACATTTCCGGATCGGGATGAACATTCACTTTTCTTCATATCTTCTGCAGCAGAACAACCTGGCCGAATCAGTTTTCTCTAAGCATGCATTCAGCAGGGAAATGTCCGGATCAATGCAAGCCGAACAGAAAAAGAAACCGTTTTTGCGAAAACGGTTCAATGCAGACCAAAGAAACGGATTCCATTTTCTCTGGTACGCGCACAAAGATACTCCGGTGTCACTCCCCGAAGCTCGGCAAGAAACCGGCAGATATACTGGACATTCCGCGGATCATTGCGTCTCCCGCGTACTGGTTCCGGCGCCAGATACGGGCTGTCCGTCTCGATCAGGAGTCGGTCCTCCGGTACCTGTCTGGCCGCTTCCTGAAGCCGTACAGATCTTTTGAAAGTAACCGGTCCGGCATAGCTGATCATGCAGCCCATTTTGAGATAGATCTGGGTACTCTCCCAGCTGGCCGAACTGCAGTGAACAATACATCGTGGCAGATCTCTGCCCAGCCGCTGCATAATCTCAATGGCATCCCCGTGGGCATCCCGAATATGAAGGATGACCGGAACGTCCAGTTCGTGGGCCAACCTCAGCTGGCGCACAAAGACAGTCCGCTGTACCTCCCGGGGCGAAAGATCATAGTAATAATCCAACCCAATTTCCCCCAGCGCCACCACCTTTGGGTGACTCAGCCAGAAGGTAAGCTGTTCCGGATCAGTCTCCTTAAAAGAAGAAGCATCATGAGGATGAACCCCTACAGCGGCATACAGGCCGGGATGCTGCTCAGCCAGGGCAATTCCTGTCCGACTGCTCTCCATATCAGCACCAACACAGAGATTGAGCATCCCTGCCTCCTCCATTTCCCGGAGCACCTCCTCCCGGTCCTCATCGAACCGGGAGTCATTCAGGTGCGCATGGGTGTCAAACAGTCCTTTGATTTCCATCATCAGCTGATTGCACATCCGTCCGGAATATCCCCGTCTACCGTCAGAAGACGGAGAACAGAATCGTCCGCTGTCGCTGCACAAAGGAGCATTCCGTTCGATTCAATACCGCGAATTTTGCGAGGTGCCAGATTTGCCAGCAGAACCACCTTTTTCCCGATCAGTTCCTCCGGCTTATAATATTTGGCGATACCTGAAACTACAGTCCGCTCGGTATTGCCTACTTTGAGAGTGAAACGGAGAAGCTTGTCCGCCTTTGGAACCTTTTCACACGTCAGTACTTTGGCAACCACCAGCTGCAAATGCTCAAAATCCTCATAGGCTATCAGGTCCTTCTGAGTAAAAACTGCCTCATTCTCTTCTTTTTCAGCAGCTGCCTTTGCCGCTTTCTGCTCCTGATCCAGCATTTCCAGTTCCCTGGCGACATCAATACGCGGGAAGAGCGCCTCCCCTTTGTGCACATGGCCTGCAGGAAGCTGTCCAAAGGACCGGGTCGAATTCCAGCTCTTGAGCTCGTCGTCTGTTACCCCGATCTGATTAAAAATCCGCTCCGGTGTCCGGGGCATTACCGGACTGATCATAATCGCCACAATACGCGCACACTCAAGAAGGACGTACAGTACTGTACCCAACCGTGGACGATCCGCTTCATTTTTAGCCAGAATCCACGGGGTTGTCTGATCAATATAGCGGTTACAGCTGCCGATCAGATGCCAGATGCCGGTCAGAGCCTGAGAGAAATTAAGACCGTCCATCTCCCGCTCCACCAGAGGATTGAGACCCTCCGCCTCGGCAATCAGTTCACGGTCCAGATCCGTATAGGCATCCGGTGCAGGAATTTCGCCTCCAAAGTACTTCTCCACCATTGCCACACTGCGGCTTACCAGATTTCCAAGATCATTAGCCAGATCAGAGTTGATGCGCTTGACCAGCGCCTCATTGGTAAACTCTCCGTCTGCACCGAACGGCATCTCACGCATCAGGAAATAACGTACAGCATCTGAGGAATACCTCTCGCAAAGACGTACCGGATCCACAACGTTTCCTTTGGATTTGCTCATCTTGCCGCCGTCAATGACCAGCCAGCCGTGACCGAACACCTGTTTGGGCAGCGGCAGGCCCAGTGCATGCAGCATGATAGGCCAGATGATCGTATGGAAACGGACTATTTCCTTTCCTACCAGGTGCAGATCCGCCGGCCAGTACTTCTGATACAGCTCATCATGATCCGTCCCGTAGCCAAGAGCCGTAATATAATTGCTGAGAGCATCAATCCAGACGTAAACGGCATGATTTGGCATGAAGTCCACCGGGATTCCCCACTTGATGGATGTTCTTGAAACACAGATATCCTGAAGGCCGGGAAGCAGAAAATTGTTGAGCATCTCAGCAGTCCGGGCAGATGGCTGAATAAAATCCGGATGCTCACGAATGTACTGAATCAGCCAGTCCTGATACTTGCTGAGACGGAAAAAGTACGCATCCTCCCGCATCCGTTCCACCGGGCGTCCACAGTCCGGACAACATCCATCCTTCAGCTGAAGTTCCGTCCAGAAAGATTCACACGGCGTACA
Organism: uncultured Eubacteriales bacterium; assembly: GCA_902767305.1. Lineage (GTDB taxonomy): Bacteria > Bacillota > Clostridia > Christensenellales > Aristaeellaceae > Ventricola. The sequence continues at coordinate 476 of CACXHF010000284.1, read as the reverse complement.
GTACCAGCCTTCATACTGGCCCATATAAATGTCATCCTGTTCATAAAGCTGACGGAAGATTTTCTGAACGCCGCGTACATGACGGTCATCTGTGGTACGAATGAAATCACTGTAATCCACATCCATGAGCTTCCAAAGTTTCTTGATTCCATCCACAATATGATCTACATATTCCTTCGGTGTCACACCGGCATCCTTGGCTTTGCGTTCAATTTTCTGTCCATGTTCATCTGTTCCGGTCAGAAAATATACATCGTATCCGGTCAGTCGTTTGAATCTGGCCATTGTATCCGCTGCTGTCGAACAATAACTATGGCCGATATGCAGATTATCACTCGGATAGTATATAGGTGTCGTTATATAATATTTGGGTTTCTCGCTCATACCTGTCCTCCTGTGTATTAACCAGGACCGCGCTGCTGTCCGGCCCCCCATGATTCTGTCATTATAGAAATCAAATTCATCTTTGTCAACTG
>CACXHF010000283.1 GCA_902767305.1 uncultured Eubacteriales bacterium | reverse complement strand
TGCCGGTCCGGATCGAACGGCAGCTGCATTGCTGCGTTTAATTCTGCTTTTCTGTTTCTGAATGCTCTGTAATATCGATTCCCCGCAGACCGGTATCCACAGCAATGTATCCTCCGTCTGCTTTCTTTTGCTCGCGCAGCAGACGGATATATTCGTCGTTGTCAATAGGCGCATCCGCCAGCGGAATCACAGGTTCTTTCCCTGTAAAAATACTGCCCGGCATCGTGGCATTGTAAATGCTCGTACAGACACGGTAACGCGTTTCTGTATCATTGATATCAACCTCTGTTCCGTCATCCAGCGTAATGCTTCTGATCGTGAACTCCCGTTCCTTTCTCGGCGTATCTGAATCGCCTGTTGCAGTATAAATAAAGGTCAAGCCCGTCATCTGATCACCATAATTCGGATCATTCAGCCTCTGCTGCAAAAGCATGGCCAGTTCCTGACCGGTGATGTCATATAACAGCAGGCTGTTGGCAAAAGGCGTAATTGAATACATATCATATACGGTGATATCACGGATGGTCTCTCCTTCCGGAATTTCCAGGCTTGCACGAATACCGCCGATATTGTAAAAGGCCATCTTCGCGCCGTCTGCCTGTGTAACCCGCAGCATCAGGCCTGTAATCCAGTGGCCCGCGCTGCATGCGCCAAGCTCGTTTACCTTCAGAATGGGCGTGTCCGTATAGCCCAGCACTTCACTCATCTCATCCTGAACGGCTGTCCAGGTGGCATATGAGATTTTCATGATTTCCGGATCAAGGTGCGCAGCGTTTTCTTCCGTGGCGTACAGCTGCTCCTTGTTGTCCGTGATGCCTGTGTATTTCACATCCTCAACGGTTACCTCACCGTTCGGGGCGATCACAAGCACCGCTGAAGCAAATCCATGCCCATAATAATACCCCTGAATATACGGAATTCCGTTGTCTGCCCGATCTGCTTTGATCAGATGAGAATGACCTCCTGCCACCAGATCGACAACGGAGGGATCCACAGCTTTCGCGACATTGACGGGATCTTCATGCGCCAGAACGATCAGAGCATCCGGCTTTTCCTCGCTGCGGATTTTGCGTATCAGAGCATTCAGTCTGTTCATATCGGGATCAATGGTATAGGGTGCGATTTTCTCCGATAAAATGTCTTTACGGTAATCTGCAATATACCCGACGATCGCGATTCTCATCCCGGCTTTCTCTGCAATGGCATAATCCCGGGTGAACCGCACCCGTTCACCTGTTGCCGCATCATAGAGATTGGAGGCCAGGATGGGGGTCTTTGCATCTCCGAAATAATCGCCCAGAACATACGGTGCGATGGTCCCGTCCTGATCGACTGCATACTCTGTGACTTCCCAGTCAAACTCGTGATTGCCCAATGCGATGGCATCATAGTTCATCACGTCAAGCGCGGCACGTATTGACGCCCCGCCGGTCAGATAGGATATAGGTGTCCCCTGGTACAGATCTCCTCCATCCAGAAGAAGGACGTCATCGTATTCTCCCGAAGCACGGGCTTCATTGATCAGATGCGCAATATACGCAAGACGATACTGGAAGATTTCCTCCCTGCCGGATGAAGCATCCATAATATAGCCGTGAATATCCGTCGTCTCAACGACAAGAATCCTCTTGGCTTCGCTCTGTTTTTCCGGTCCCAGGCCGGATGTTTCTGCAATCGCCATGGAGAATACAGACAACAGAACCAGTATTGCAATCAGCACTTCCAGATATTTTTCATTCTCGCTAACCTCCTTTAAGGCTGTTTCATTGTGTGACTGTCTCGAATGATCCATCCCGCAAATCAGGAACTTTCATGATTCTCTGACTCAAAACCAGCCGCACACCCAGAATTCAATACGGACCCGGCAGAATCCTGTACGCGGAATCCGTATACGAAAACACCCGCCTGTGCACTGACCGGTGCGGAAAGATTCGCCGGAGTGAATTCGATTTATGCATGTGCCTTCGTAATCGAATCATAGCCGAAAACTGTCCTGCGGTCAACATGGTTTCAGCAGATGTTACATATTCCGAAATGATGAGGAATCTCAAAAGAGTTTTTGCCCGGTCCTTACCGGATTCCGACATCAGCGTAAATTCCCCGATAGATTTAAAGTCCTTTCTGCATGTTCCGTTTCTGCTTTCATGAACAGATTTCTCAATATTTTAAAATCCTCCCTATCTGTTTACACGCTCGGGTAAACTGACTGATAGCATTTTAAGCGAGCTTTCAAGCTCCAACATCCAGGAATTCCTGCGGGTCTGGCCTTCAATTATGGGGTTTCGTTACACGTTTTCTGTGTAAACCAGTGTCATTTTAAAATTCCCGGAATTCGTTTACACGTTTTTCCAAGCGTTTACGAGAAGGGAAGCTCCGCTCTTCTGATGGCCTCCAGCAGGCCGAAAGCAGATACAGCAGTCAGGTTTGCAGAGGATACTGCCGCCGGAATCTTTCTGCAGGGAATCAGAAACAAAAGAACTGAACTCTTACTCAGCCTGAATATAAACCGTGTTTTGGGCAGTCTCATGATTCAGGAATTTGGCAGCACGCTTTCAAAAACCATAACATTCCGTTCCGGAAACCAATGGGAAAGCCTGTCCGATACATCCTTTGCTTTGGCTGTGTACAGAGGCCGATATTCCGGAAGAACTTTCGGCTTTGTTCCTGTATATGGGTCATCGTCAGTTCTGAATCCTTTTTGTTCCTGCTGCAAATTGGATAAAGTTCACCGAAACGCACTGTCCGTTAAATCCGTTTTTCCCTGAGGAAAAGCAGGGACAGTTCGCTGCGGCTATACTCTGTCTGATCAGAAAGCTCCTGCAAAGCATGATCTGTCCGGATATGCATCCCCCCCACTCAGCGCATTGTCAATCTCAATTGCTT
>CACXHF010000282.1 GCA_902767305.1 uncultured Eubacteriales bacterium | reverse complement strand
GCTGGCGACTGTATAATTAAAAATGTTTCGGTAGGCATTGTCTGTTTACTGTAATTTCCGGAGCAAGAAGGGCTCATTGAATGCAGCATGTACAGGACTTTCTGACCGGAGCGGACGATCGTCTTACGGAAACAGGCAGATTGTTTTATTCGTTCCTGAGCTTCTGGAAACAGGGACAGTGCACTTGTTTTCCGAATCAGAGAGAACAGACAGAATTCAGGCAGAGACATCGGTTCCCCGGCCGATGAGAACGACCGGACGGCAGGAATACCGGATGCCGGAACGAGATAAAAAACAGGAGGAAGACAAAGATGTCGGAAACGTTACAGACATTGAAAAACAGGCGCAGCTGTCGGGCTTATCAGCCGCAGCTGATTGAGGAAGAAAAACTGAATGCGATTATTGAGGCGGGAACTTATGCGGCAACCGGTATGGGCAAGCAGTCTCCCATTATCATTGCGGTTACCACGAAAGAACTGCGTGACAGACTCTCCAAAATGAATGCTGCTGTGATGGGTGTTGAGATGGATCCGTTCTATGGTGCTCCGGAACTGCTGATTGTGCTGGCAGACCGGGACATTCCTACATATCTGTATGATGGCAGTCTGGTGCTTGGAAATATGATGAATGCCGCTGCTGATCTTGGTGTGGCCAGCTGCTGGATTCATCGGGCAAAAGAGGAATTTGAGAGCGAAGAGGGAAAGGCTATCCTGAAGAATCTGGGAATTGAGGGAAACTATGAGGGGATTGGCCACCTGATTCTTGGCTATGCTGTGAAGGATCCTGCAGCGCCTGCTCCGAGAAAGTCAGCTTACGTCTATCGGGCATAATGATCCGAAGATCAGATACTGCGGTGCGGGCTGCTGACTGAGGAAGGCGTCATGCATTGCAGAAGTCTGCCGGGAACACTGACGTAAAAGACCGGGATGCAGTCCGGGAAACCGGCTGTATTATCTGACTGACTTACGGATATTTTACAGAAGGAAAGGAGACAGGGGAACCCTTTATCCTGAAGCGATGGGGTGCCCTTGCAGTTTACTTATGAAATACGGAGAATCGTCTTTTGACATCCTTTATCTGCTGTTTGCTATAATCAGCGGATGTCAGATTCTTAAGAAGGCACGCAGTCAGACGGAGCGCAAAATGGGTCTGGCAACCCTGATTCTCGGCTGCGGAGATGCTTTTCATCTGGTCCCGCGTGTGCTGAACTATTTTATTGCAGCTGATTTCACGGCTGCTCTTGGAATCGGGAAGATGGTAACATCCATCACCATGACCATCTTCTATGTTCTGATGTATCAGGTATTTACCGGGTATTATCAGGTGAAGGAAAACCGGAATATGACGCTGGCGGTCATGGTTCTGGCTGTGGTGCGTATTTTCCTGTGCCTCTGTCCGCAGAACGGCTGGCTGTCCAACGACAGCAGCATGCTGTGGGGAGTGATTCGGAATGTCCCGTTTATCGCCCTTGGCGCGGTTATCTGCTTTCTGTACTATACAAAACGTCAGGCGGACAGACTGTTTGCACCGGTTTGGATCTATGTTCTGCTGTCGTTTCTGTTCTATATTCCTGTGGCCGTTGGAGCAGGCATCTTTCCCATGCTCGGCATGCTGATGCTCCCGAAGACAGTGTGTTATATTCTGCTGATCTGGGTATTTCGCAAAGCTGTTCTGCATCGGGCGTGATTCGATACGGTCAGACTGAAAAGAAAAAAGCGGGGTTTTCTGCTTTGGCAGCGAACCCCGCTTTTGATCTGTGTGCTGTTCTCAAAAGGGTAAAAAAAACAGAGCCCTCTGGCTCTTTGGAAGTCGGCAGTTCATTCTTAATCAGGATGTGCTCCATGGGAACGTTGAGAATCTGACTAAGGGCAAGCAGATTGTCTACTGAAGGAAGAGAGATGCCCGACTGCCATTTGTAGATGGCCTGGGGAGCTTCGAATCCGAAATACTCCTGAAGATCCTTCACGGACAGTCCGCGAGACTTTCGCAGACGCAGGATGTTCATACCCGTAGCACTGAGGTTGATCGTCGGAAAAAGACAAGCTTTCATATAACAATTCCTCCTGCCTATTCACTTTTCAAGAAACGGACAAAAACAACAGCGTTCATTATAACGAAAAACCGAAATCTGTCAAGTGGGAATTTTCGCAGAATCAACACTGTTTGCGAAGCGATGGGGTATTGAAGAGCCGGGAAGCCCGTTTTCAACTGCAAGGTCAATGATTTTCTTCCCCGGTTCGTGCTATACTTCCGGATCGAAAGGTGGGTGTTGCGCATGATTTCTGTCGGAGCGGTGATTTGTATTGTGGTGGTTCTGGCGACATTTCTGGCGAACTACTATCTGCCGGTCATTCCGAGTGAGTTTATTCCTGTTCTCTTCCTGGTGATCAGCAACTGCCTGTGGATCTCGATGGCTGTTCTCGGAATAGGCAGTCGTCTGACGGGACACCTGCAGGGCCTGAAACGCAGCAGCAATCTTGTCTTTCACGTCCGCGAGGAGTGCCGGGAACCGGTTATCAATGCCTATGTGCAGGACGGGGAAAATGAGGATAAGTTTCGTGAGGAAAATGTGACGGAGGACTGCCTGCTGGCGGTCAAGGATTTTCTGAAGATGCGGATGAACGGAAGAAGCGGCGATGTGGGCGTCTGCTGGCGGGATCAGCATGTCGGAAAGGTTTACCAGCTGGTGCTCATGGAGAGAGACGATGACGGGTCTTTAGACGGATAGAAAGGGCAGGGGCTTCCGCGGCGATGGAATGGCGATCGCAGACGGAAGCCCTGTTCCTCCAATGTACCTGGCCTGCCGGCAATCTCTTCTGCGGCGGACATGACCGTCGGAAATGGTTTCTATTTCTCTGAGGAAGTCTTCATGGAGGGATAAATTCCCTGACGCCGGATACTGCAGCCTGACGGCAAACAAAACGCTCTGCCGGGGCAATGCAGCCTTCTTTGACGGCATCATGATGGATCGTCAATGAACGGAGAGGCAGACAGCAAAACTTCTTTCTTTACCTTGGCGGGCGGCAGCCTGATCAGTTAAAGTGATCCTACCTGGATGCAGTCAGTACGTGAATCCTGACAGATGTGTGACCACGTCTGAGAGGACATTTCCAGTGTCAGACTGAATGGATTTCCTCCTTTATATCGGAAATACAGCGGCTGCAGAGGAGACATTGTCCTGAGATTTCTGATTTCCTGACGTAAATGGTGACAATCGGTGAAGACTGTCAGGAAAATCCGGAGGCTTTTTTCCTGAATGAAAATGGCTGGGGACTGTGCCCGGGAAAAAACGATTCTACCGAAAGACTTCATCGGCCAGGTGCTGATGAAGTCTTTTTTGCAGCCGGATGTGTTTATTCGGAGAAAAAGGGTTTTCTGAGGGAGCCGGCTTCTGGGCAGGACGTGACAGAAGCCGGGAATGGGGAAGACGTCAGCAGGCTGAACGGGAGAACAGGAAAAAACCTTCAGATATTTAAGGCAGGATTCTTTCAGAATAAAGCAAAAACAGGTATAATAGATCTATAATCTGGATAGTCAGATTCTATCTGTTTCATCTCCATGATCCATACTGTACCTATTGCTTTTATGGAAAAACACCGGAACTGCGCCGGCAGGCTCCGAACCGGGGCATTGGCCGCTGGTGTGCTTAAAAAGGCATGAACGAACCAGACTGCTGTTTCACAGACAGGGTGGGTCCGGTATCGATGCTTCTTTTTCCTGACGTGCCCGAAATGGTTTCTGTTTAAGAAGATCCGTATACTTGTGCAGATAATCGGTAAAACACGATAATGATCCGGCTAAGCGTGATGTCCGTGCCGGACTCAGTCTGGAATGAGCCTGTCAGTTCCAGATGATGGGAACAGCGGCTGATTGTCAGATGTGCAGGATGCCGTGAAAATGGCGCTACAGTACGGAAGGAACGTGATGCTTTCGATGTTCGGCTCTGTTGCCATCGGTTTGGCACAGACTGTGATCAAGTGTGAATTTGCCGGAGATTGAACTGAAAACAGGAGGATATTGCAATGGCAGACTGCATGGAGAATAAGGAAGGGACATTTGAGAAAGAGATTCAGAACGGGAACAACCAGGTTACCCGCGAGACATTTGAGGGGGTTCTTCCGGAGGAGCTGATCTCAATGGCGGAAGACGGTTCTGAAACTGAGGAATGCGGAGAACTGCTTGCGAAGCTTGAAACAAATGAAGCCGATGAGGATAACAGGAAACGCAGTCTGGAGGATGCCTTCTAAAAAATGAGATACTGTGATGAGAATGATTCTGATTCCGGGAAAGCTTAGGAAGAATTCATTTCAGACATCAATCACAGAAAATAAAAAAGCCCCCGGAATGTTCAGGCTGAGGTTGATCGTTTCCGGGTGCATTTTTTATTCCGCTGTGTTCTGTGCCCGACAGCCGGATCTGCTGCTTTGGTTTCAGCGATGCTTTCGCATGTATTCTACGGTTTTGTACAGGGTTTCACCATGGAAGATTTTGTCAAGATTGTCGGCGAAGTTGAGACCGTACCGGCTGCCGAGCCGTTTCAGCTGTGCATCCGTCTGCCTTTTTTCGCTTTCGGCGGCATCAGGGAGAAAGTCATCAAAACTGAGCTGTCTGCCGCTTTCTCCGGAAAGGTGATAGATTCCTGTTCCGATTAACCGGACCGGCAGATGCCGCACCTGTTCAAGAAGGGAAACGGCTTCCTGATAAATGACAGGCGCGGAACGGGTGGAACGGGTCTGTCGGGACCTTGTGATGGATTTCATATCTGCATAGGTGATTTTGAGGGAAACACCCTCGCCGCAGAGGCCGACCCGGGATGCCCGCCGCTCTACGCTCAGGGCGAGGAGAAAAAGAACATCCCGGAGAAAATCGTAATCATCCACGTCTTTCTGGAAGGTGAGTTCCCGGCTGATGGATTTTGCATCCTCCGGCCGATAGGAAGTGACCCTGCGATTGTCTTCGCCCAGCGCCTGCTGGACAATCCACTGGCCCTGTCTGCCGAACATGCGAACCACATCTGCCGGACGTTCCTGAATGTTCCGGACGGTCCGGATCCCTGCCCGGTTCAGTTTTTCGTCAGTTTTTTTGCCGACCGTATACAGAACCTGGACGGGACGATCGATGATGAGATCGACAAAGGCTTCTTTTGTGGGAATTTCAAAGTACCCGTTCGGCTTCTTTTCCTCGGAGGCGGTCTTTGCAGCGGTTTTGGAGTAGGCGACGCCGACAGAACAGGTGAGATGCAGTTCGTCCAGTGTCCGGCGTTTTATCGCTCTGGCGAATTCACAGGCCGTTTCCCATGTCTGCGCAGTTTCAGTGACATCCAGATAAGCCTCGTCCAGCGCGATGGTTTCTGATGCGGAGGCGTAGGTGTTCCATATATCGTGCAGTCGGCCGGATACTGCACGATATTTGTCAAAGTTCGGGTGCATGTATATACCGCCCGGGCAAAGGCGGTAGGCATCTTTGATATTCATGGCGGAATGAACGCCGTATTTACGGGCTTCATAACTGCAGGTGGCAACAACCCCCCGTTCGTGAGGAAGAGAACCAATAATCAGCGGTTTCCCTCTGAGTGCAGGATTATCCCGGATTTCCACGGAGGCATAGAAAGCATCCATATCCACATGGATGATGATCTGATTCAAAATACAGTGCCTCCTTTGCTGGAATTTCGTATTCCCTGGCATTGACTGTGACAACTTCGTATCCGGCAAATTGCTGCAAGTGCCTCAGACCGGAGACGTATGGATGTGGACAACGTGCAGAAAGCGGAATCCGCGGTCTGTTTTCTGCCGGAGGAAGGGGATCATTGTCCGTTCTTGTTTTCCTGTTCATCGTCCGTTTTTTTTCTTTGAAGGTTTTTTAAAAACCTTTTCTGACCAGAGATAGATGAAAAATTCGGCGAGATCTCCCAGACGGTCGATAATAAAGTCCAGCATTCTGAACGCTCCTTTCATAAAACCGTTTTTCTTCCCGTGAAACCTCCTGGACCTGGATACTGCCGCCGCCATTTCGGACCATTCCCGGAAGCAGACCTTGACCGCAGGCGTCGGAGCAGACTTGGTCCGGCATCTTACGCTCCTCCAGCCGGTGCAGTTTCCTGACAGACTTTCCTTTCATGAAGGGGATGACAGAGTTAATCCGTCTCCGAAGATGAATGTACGGCTATAGAGTCTGGAGAAGAAAAGAGCCCATTGCGTTTTTGCTTTTTCCGGTTTCTGTGCAGACACTCGAATCCCTTTTTACAGGAAGGCATAACTGACAGGAAAACGGTATTCTGAACTCTGAGATAAAATAGCACATCTTTCTTTTGAATTCAACTGGTTTTGAAAGAGGCACTCAGCAGGCGACGCGGTGAAAATGACGGGGAAAATTGGATAAGAGAACCGAGGATTCATTCTCCGCACAGCTTTTGGCTGAAACGCGGACAGCGGAAGTGATGATACAGAATAAGGAGGAAGGGGAGATTGTTTCCGTGAAACAATACATTGCAGATGCCTTTACAGACCGTCCTTTTACAGGGAATCCGGCGGCGGTCTGTGTGATGGACCGATGGCCTTCAGAAAAGGCAATGATGCGGCTGGCGATGGAGAACAATCTGTCAGAGACGGCATTCATCGTAAAGGAAGAGGACGGATACCGCCTTCGCTGGTTTACACCGGGAACAGAGGTGGACCTGTGCGGGCATGCTACACTGGCTTCTTCGTTTGTCATCCTGAATTTTTATGAACCGAAGAGCAGCAAGGTCCGGTTCAGCACCCGGAGCGGAATCCTGACGGTTCAGAAGAGCGGGAGCTTATATGAGATGGACTTTCCGGTATGCGAACAGACGGAAATCCCGGTAACGGGTGCGATGGAGCAGGCGTTTGGAATACGCCCGGTCAGGGCATTTCTGGGAGTGGATCTGGTCTGTGTATTTGAAACGGAGGAGCAGGTGAGATCCCTGCAGCCGGATCAGGAACGTCTGAAGCGAATTGAAGGACGGATACAGAATGCAACTGCACCGGGAATTCATTCGGACTGCGTATCCAGAAGTTTCTGCCCGAAACTGTCGATTCCGGAGGATCCGGTCTGCGGTTCTGCACACTGCCAGATTGCGGCATACTGGTCCAGACAGCTGAACAAGAAGGAAATACAGGCTGTTCAGGCCTCAAAGCGCGGCGGATTTCTGCATTGCCGGATGCTTGAGAACGGACGGATAGCAATCAGCGGAGAAGCCGCACTTGTGGCGGTTTCAGAGATTGTGGCTGAACTGGAAGATTGTCCGGCATAGGACGGTGTATTCTGGTACAAGGTGGACGGATGTACAGAAAAGTACGGAATATCGGACACAGGAATTCTGCCGGCTCGAGAGAAAATGTCTGCCTGCAGGTTCGGTTTTCTGTGACGGAGGGAACGAATAGTCTCTGAAAGATGTTACATGGTCTGAGAGATAATAGGAACAGGGAGAAAAATGCAATGAAAAAAACGCCTCTGGTTGTTTCTGACGGGCATTCTCCTGCTGCTTGCAGGAACATCGTCTGCCCAGACGGCAAAGCCTGTCATGCCTGAAATACTTCACGATCTGCTTGCAGGGAAAACGTTCAGAGCCCGTATGGAAGACTGTTTTCCGGATGATGACATGAACAGCGTCAGATTCAGTTTCATGATCTGTGAACAGGAATCATATCGTGCAGAAGATGTGGAAAGCCTGACGGCCGGCGACACGATTGTTCTCGGCAAAGAGCATTTTGTCATTAAGGCGATGGAACAGGATGAAACCGGATATATTCTGACCGGAGAAAACGATACGGTTTATCTGATCAAAAACGACAGGGAAATGTACAACGCTCTCACAGATACGGAGAACCGCTTCTACAAGGCGCTGTTCAGTGTTGAGACAGTGGCTGCCCCGGCATTCCGTTTCTTTGATTACAGTGATCCGGAAGCGGAGAAACCGACAGAGCTGACGATAAAAGACCTTCTTGAGCGTTACAGGAACGACATAATCGTCTCTACAGAGGAGAATACAGTGATTTCTTTTGATAACGACGGAAATCTGATCCGGCTTGAATATCATTATACTCCCTGGAACTGAATTCCACTCCTCAAGTGAAAGAACCTGAAAGACAGGCTTTGTTTCAGGCGTGATGATTCAGCCGGATGTTCCAGGTGTTAAAGGGGTGTTCTGATGAAAAAGACATGTTTCAATGTTTTGCTGATACTGATCATCTGCTTTCTTACTCTGCCGGTACTGGGAGAGAAGGAGATCCATACTCTGGCGGAACTGAATGTGCCGGGAATGCGGGTAGGCGTTCCACAGGGAAGCGCGACAGAAAAGGTAGTTATGTCAGAACTGCCGAAGGCAGAACAGGCATATTTTGTGGACAGTGAGTCTGCCTATCTGGCCGTGCGTCAGGGGAAAATCGATGCGTATATCTATGAGATGAATCAGATGAGGCTGGCGATAGAAGACGGTGTAAAGGGCGTCCATCTTCTTGAAGAAACCCTGGGTGAACCACTCTTGATTGCGGTGGGCATCTCATCGGAGTCCGCTATTCCGGAAATTGAGAAGAAAATCAATCAGTTTATTGCAGAAATCCGGGGGAACGGAACACTGGATGATATGTACAGGAGATGGGTTATCAAAGGGGAATCGGAAATGCCGGATATTCCCCCGGCCCAAAACCCGGCTTTTCATCTGAAAATCGGAACAACGGGAGTAGTGCGTCCGTACAGCTTTTATGAAGGAACAAAACTGACGGGGTATGATATCGAACTGGCCAGACGCTTTGCTGCCTGGCTGGGGGCAGACCTGTCCTTCTCGATCTATGATTATGGTTCCATTATTGCAGCGGCCAAAACAGGGAATATTGACCTGATCATGGCAAATCTGAATATCACCGAGGAGCGGAAGGAAAGCATCCGTTTCTCGGATGTGCTGGTGGAGGGAAAAATAGGCGTCATGGTCCGCGGTGAGAAGACCGATACGGACATGAAAAAACTGGCGGATTTTAACGGCCGGAGAGGCGGCGTGATTACCGGATCATTTCATGATACGGTCATTGGCGAAGAACTGCCGAAAGCCTCAATCAGTCAGTATTCCACATATACCGATATGGTTGCAGCACTGAAGGAAGATAAGATCGATTTTTTCCTCGCCAGTACAGAGCTGGCGGCGCATCTGATGGAAGCAGATCCGGACATCGCAGCGCTCAAAGATCCGGTTCGCCGCCTTGACATCGGTGCTATGTTTGCAAAGACGGCGCACGGAGATGCGCTGAAAGCCCGGATGGATGAGTTTATCACCCGGCTCAAGGCAGACGGAACACTGGAGCAGATTTATCAATACTGGAATGATCCGACGCATGATCCCATACCGGTGGATATGAGCGGACTGACCGGGGAAAAGGGAATCCTGCATTTTGCAACAAGCGGGACAAAAGTTCCGGTTTCCTTTGTGGCTGATGGGAAGATTGCCGGGACGGATCCGGATATTGCCGTGCGGTTCTGCCGGGAGTATGGGTACGGTATTGATGTGAATATTGTCGATACGGCGGGGATTATTCCGGGACTGGTTACCGGAATGTACGATTTTTCGCTTTCTGACATGGTCATTACGGAGGAAAGAAAGGAAAGCGTCAGCTTTTCCGTTCCGTATCATGAAACGGAACTGCTGCTGATGACAAGGCGGAAAGATGCAGGCCTGACGGACGCGAAAAAAGAAGAAACGGGATTCTTCCAGCAGATTGAAAACAGCTTCAGAAAAACTTTTATCCGTGAGAACCGCTGGATTCTCTTTGCCAAGGGAATCGGAACCACGCTTCTGATTACCACGCTGTCCATTCTTTTAGGAACGGCGCTCGGCTTTCTGATGTTCATGGCCTGCCGCAACGGGAATGCAGCCGCGAATAGAATTGCCCGCATTTTTACACGGCTGGTACAGGGGATGCCTATGGTGGTGCTCCTGATGGTCCTCTATTATCTGGTCTTTGGACGCGTGTCCATCAGCAGCATAACCGTATCGGTGTTCGGTTTCATGCTGACATTCGGTTCATCGGTGTACGGACTTCTGAAACTGGGTGTAGAGACGGTTGATCCGGGACAGTATGAAGCGGCGTATGCCCTCGGGCACTCAAATCGGCACACGTTTTTCCGTGTCATTCTCCCGCAGGCGATTCCGCATATTCTGCCAGCGTATCAGGGGGAAATTGTGGGGCTGATCAAGGCCACGTCGATTGTCGGCTATATTACGGTTCAGGATCTCACCAAGATGGGAGATATCGTGCGAAGCCGGACCTATGAAGCTTTTTTTCCACTGATTGCAGTAACAATCATCTATTTTGTTCTGGAAGAGATATTCGGATTAATCGTAAAACGGATTCAGATTGACATAGATCCCAGACGGCGAAGCCGTTCACGTATCCTGAAAGGGCTGAAGATCCATGATTAAGATAGAACATCTGAAAAAAGAATTTCCCAGTTCTGTACCGCTCAGAGATGTCAATGCGGAAATACAGGACGGTGAGGTTGTTGCGATTATCGGACCTTCCGGAACCGGAAAAAGTACCCTGCTGCGCTGTCTCAATTTACTTGAAAAGCCGACATCCGGGCGAATCTGGATAGACGGGGAGGAAATTACAGCCCCGAAGTGTGATATCCGGAAAATCCGGCAGCGGATGGGGATGGTATTCCAGACGTTCAATCTGTTTGGCCATATGACGGTAATTGAAAACATCATGATGTCCCCGGTAGATCTGAAGATCATGAGCAGGCAGGAGGCCTATGACCGGGGAATGGAACTGCTGCGTACGGTAGGACTGACAGAAAAGGCGCTGAACTATCCGGATGAACTTTCCGGCGGACAGAAGCAGCGGGTTGCCATAGCCAGAGCACTCGCCATGAATCCCGGAATCATCCTGCTGGATGAACCTACCAGCGCCCTGGACCCGAACATGGTGGGTGAGGTTCAGGCGGTCATCCGGGATCTGTCCAGAACGGATAAGACGATGGTCATCGTCACACATGCGATGGATCTTGTCAGAGCGATAGCCACCCGGGTATTCTTCATGGATGATGGGATTATTTATGAAGACGGAACGCCGGAACAGATTTTTAACCGGCCGCAGTGTGACAGAACCCGCTGGTTCATCAGGCATCTGAAAGTTCTGGAACTGACAGTGGAAAGCCGGGATTACGATTTCCTGGGGATGACGACGCAGATTCAGACGTACTGCAGCAGAAACCAGATCTCTCCGAAGCTGACCAATCATATTCAGCTCGTCTTTGAGGAGGCAGTGCACTGCCTGATGGTTCCGGCCCTTGAAAATCCACGGATTCATGCGGCTGTCGAATACTCGGACGTCGACCTGACAGCGCAATGGAACATCCGCTACAATGGCCCGAGGCTGGATGTAACGCAGAACGGTGAAAAACTGGCGCATACCGTTCTTGCGGGCGTGACCCGGGGAATGGAGTATACCTATGATGAGTCGGCTGAACTGCCGAACCAGCTGGTCCTGAGGACCGGCGTCGGGCAGGCTTCTGAACGTACTGGCGAATAAAAAAACCGGCATGGACATCCATGCCGTTTTTTTATCCGGTTACTGAGGCAGCGTATAGATCAGGGACCGCTCATAGAGAACCTGTCCGGTTTCTCTGTCCAGTACGGCGGCAGCGATATCGGCACCGGCTTCGAGAGTCAGGGTTGTGCTGTCCTGCGTGCCGCGGATCTCTGCTGAGGGCGAACTGCCGTCAAGGGAGATGATGCCAAAGGGGGCAGAGAGGGTTCCGCTGCCCGTACATTCCTGAACAGATGGAACCGGACCGGTACGGTCGACAAAAGCAAGACAGGCCGTGTCTGCCGGCTGCGTGATCTGCTCAAAGGGCATCAGGGAATCGGACCAGACGGCGTCATACATATCTGCGGCCATCAGGTGCCGGCGGCCGATATTCTGCAGAAGCTGCATGCCTAGCGGATCCCGGCGTACAGCTGAATCTTTCGGAACAAGGAGGACAGTGCTGAACGAGGGATCGGAAAGGAGCATCAGGAAGATGCGCGGATCCTCTGCCTCACGCAGGCTCTGAAGCTTGTCCTGACAATAAATGGCATAATCCGAGTTCCAGCGGGTATAGGCCGCCTCGCCTCTGTGATCCGGAACCGCGTACATTTCGCGAAGGTGCTGGCCGAGGAAGTCCGTCACTTTCCAGGCACCGGAGGAATTCATGTGGGAGTCCGGATCATAGCAGTCCGTACTGTAATCGACAATCTGATCGAGATAAACAAAATCAATATATTCAATGCCGTATTCATCTGCCAGATACTGGACGGCATTGGTATACAGCTGCTCATCATGTTCATTTCTGCTGGGATAGGGAAGATTGATCAGCATGACGCGGATTCCCTTTTCCTGACAGAGCTGGATCAGGCGGCGCAGGTAGACAAAGCCAAAGCCCTGCTCCGGCGCTGCATCGCTGATAAGCTCATAGGGAGACGGGACAACCACATCCAGATTCCGTTCGCCTCCGAGCTCCCGGTTATATGCGGATTTCGCGCGGTCTGATGTCAGACCGCTCCAGCGGGCGTGATACTTGATGAACGGAAAGATGAACTCCGGAATCAGATCGGGGTAGGCATTTCCGTCATTGTCGGTGACGGCGGGATCATCCATGAGATCGAAGAGGGCGTCAAGTTTTGTCAGGGTTAATGGAAATCCGTCAAGACTCAGATGAACGTCACTGCTGTTTCCGGGAAGCTTTGCCTGCTCCCAGATCAGATTGACATCCACAACAACCACTTTGGGACTGCAGGTGTCAAGGACGTTTCGAAGCATCCAGTA
The DNA here is from genome assembly GCA_902767305.1 of uncultured Eubacteriales bacterium. Lineage (GTDB taxonomy): Bacteria > Bacillota > Clostridia > Christensenellales > Aristaeellaceae > Ventricola. The sequence goes on along the minus strand of CACXHF010000282.1, from coordinate 9,475 downwards.
GGACAGTGGAACTGTGGTATTGTAATTTCCCATGTTGTAGGCGGCGATGCCGTATCTGTCCCACAGTTCAAAGGGATAGATATCACTGTAGGCGTGGCTGTCCCCCAGAAACAGGACGTCAAGCTGCCCGGCACGTTCCAGCAGCGGTGCTGTCTTTGCACGGCTCTCCTTGTACTCAAACAGGCTGCTGAGTCCGGCCAGCAGAGCGATCAGGATGACGAAAAAGAGGGTACCGGTCAGAATACCTTTGAATCTGTTCATAATCCGACCTCAGAACTGGAAATAGATAAAGCTGGCTTCATTGAATCCGCTGCCCCAGACGCCGAAGATCACAACGGAGAAGATCAGGGCATAGAGCAGGAGCCAGCGAACCGGCAGCGGGAGACGCAGGAGACCGTCCCGGACCTGGACGCCCCGTTCGCAGGCAAGAGAAATGCCAAAGAGCAGGAGGGTAAAAAGTCCCAGAACGATGGCGTCAGGAATCGGAAGGCCGCACTGCTCAAGCCATTCCCAGGTAATCTGTGCAGGCCGGAAATCCGTGATCACGCTGCCCATCATGCGGACGGCGTCGCCGGCATGGGCACAACGGTCAAAGAACCAGCCGATATTCACAATGGCAAAGGTCCTCAGTACGCGGAAAACGTGGAATCCGCGCCCTGCTGTCAGGGCGGCGTGTTTCTCGCCAAAGTGCCGGTAAGCCGGATCCAGCAGTGCGGAAACGGCCAGAACGAGACCATTGTACAGACCCCAGAGAATATAATTCGAGGTGGCTCCATGCCAGATGCCTACCAGAAGGAAGACAAGAATATTGCCTAAAGCAGCCGGAAGTGCGCGGGAAAAATCCTGACCGAACCGCTTCTTGGCGGCCTTTGAGAGCTTGCTGATCGGAGAGGTCAGAGCGAAGGGATAGAATACATAGTCCCGCATCCAGGTGCCAAGGCTGATGTGCCAGCGCCGCCAGAAATCCGCAAGAGAGACGGCAAAATACGGACGACGGAAATTGGGAGCCAGCCGGATGCCGAAAAGCTCGGCAATGCCGGTTACCAGATCGATTCCGCCGGAAAAGTCACAGTACTGCTGCAGGGAATAGCCAAGTACGCCAATCAGGGCGGCGGCACCGCCCATGCTTCCGCTTTCTGCAGAGAAAACGCTGCTTACCAGAGGCAGTACACGGTCGGCAATCACCAGTTTTTTCAGCAGTCCCCAGAACATGAGGACCGCTCCCCGGCGCAGCGACAGTGAATCGAAATCATGCGGTTCTGTCAGCTGCGGATAAAGGTCCTGAAAGCGCCCGATGGGGCCCTGAAGAAGCTGCGGGAAAAACGACACAAACAGACAGAATTTGGCCGGATTCCGAACGGGTTCCGCCTTGCCGTTATAGACATCCAGCAGGTATCCGACGGACTGGAAGGTGTAAAAGGAGATACCCAGCGGAAGGAGCAGCCCCAGAGGGGAGATGGAAAACCAGCCGCACACGTCATCTGTGTATTTCAGCACTGCAAGAATGGAAAAATTGAGGATCAGTGCGCCAAGCATCCAGCCGCGCATCCGTTTTTTGGCCGCACCGCGCAGCTGCTTTCTCTCCGGCGGTGTAAGCGTTCCCTTCTGCTCCCGGATCTGTGATTCACATTTTTCGTGAATCCGGCCGATACGAAGCGCTGCACCCCATATGGTCAGTGCAGTGAGAAGAATAAAGGGAAGACCAATGGCTGCCCGTGTGGCATAGAAGCCCAGACTGGCTGCCAGCAGCAGGACCCACCGGAAACGCCGGGGAACGAGATAGTAAACAAGGCTGCATCCTGCACCATAGGCTGCAAGTTGAAACAGTGACATAATGATTCTCTCCGTAACGGATTCTTGTCCGTCCTTTCATGAATTGAGTAACTGTTCTGGAATGACCGGACGCGGTCCGTCATCCATGGAAATCGGAAGTGGCTGCCGCGGCATTCCCTGTACCTGTGAGGAATACGGGAACTGATCTGCCGGCCAGGGGCTGACATCCGGCGCTGCTTCGGAAAGACTGATCATTGAACGGGTGTTCAATGTCAATACGGTCATCCCGGTGTTAGTCTACACGACATTGCCTGTTTTATCAATCCAAAATTTACCTGAAACAATGCAGTTCGGCATAATGCTTTTTCTGAAAAATGCTTCAAAACACGGGCACTGCGGTAACAGAGTGCGGCACAACACATGCGTTTATCACGCAGCCCGCTCCATCAGGAACAAATTCTTCTGTTGTCTGGAAATCAGCATTCAAGTCAAAAATCCATATTGGTGCCGATCCCGTTGGTTCCCCTCACCAGTTTTTGATCCGCATCAATATCTGACAAACGGCCTATGACTGGATTGCTTCCTCCATGATTTCACCGCAGCGCGTACATTTATAATGCCTGCGCGTACGTATCTGTAAAAAGCACAAATTCTCAGTGCAGGGATCAACACCTTCCGGCCAGTATTCCTCACTGTCTGTTCCTGTGAGTTCCCATTCATGGTGAGCCTGTCCACAGCGTATGCATTTGCAGCCATCCCATAAATGCCCCTCATCCCGGTTTTTCCCACAGCGTGTGCACTTGCAGCCGTCCCATGAATGACCTTCATCCCGTGTCTTTCCACAGCGTGTACATTTGCAGCCGTCCCAAACGTGATTAGTCGTACCACATACCATACAAATGCATCCGTTCCATACGTGGCTGCCTTTACGGCATCGCCGAACTGCAAGCGAGTTTTTCATTTTCTTCACAAGCCATAGAATACAGCACAGACATAATAAGACGCCAAAGGTCACGGCCAAAACCAGAACAGTCCAACGCAGAATACTGCTGTTTTTGAGATTTCTTCCCTCTCTGATCTTCATGATCGAGCCGAGGATGAAAAACAATCCTCCGCTGATAATTGTGCTCAGTATCAATCTGTCTTTTCTGTTTTCCATAGGACAATCTTCTCCCTACTTCGGTCTCTGCACGATAACAAACTCTCTGAAATGGCGTAAATCAGGAACAGATGTCTTCAAACCGGACTTGTCTTTTTCACACGGGAGGACTATACTTCACGGGCTGTAAAAACCGGCTGAAAGGAATGTCTGAAATGAAGAAAGTAATACAGCTTCTGAAGAAGGAGCTTATGCTTACTCTGTCCGTTCTGGCGGCAGCACTCGCGCTGATCGTGACACCGCCCACCCCGCAGCTGCTTCGGGATATCGACTGGCGGACACTGGGAACGCTGCTGATGATGCTGTGCGTTCTGGAGGGCTTCAAGCGGGAGAATGTGCTGGAACCGGTGGTGCGTCTGGCCTCCCGCATGAAGAGGATGACCACCCTGTCTCTGTTTCTGGTGTTCGGAGTGTTCTTTACCTCCATGTTTGTCACCAATGACGTCTCTCTGATTATCTTTGTTCCGCTGACCATTCTCCTGTTCCGGAACGCAGGGAAGGAAAGATACATCCTTCCGATCATTTCCATGGAGAACATTGCTGCCATCCGCGGTTCTCTGCTGACGCCCTTCGGCAGTCCGCAGAACCTGTTCCTGTTCGGCCAGGCAGAGGTTACCGCGGGACATTTCATGCTGCACATGATGCCGCTGTGTGCATCCTCAGCGCTGCTGCTCGTGATTTTTGTGTTTTTCCTGTACCGGAAGAATCTTCGGGAGGAGATCTCCGCAGCCGGACGTGAGGATCCCAGACAGGATTCCGGGAGGGTCAGGCGCATCGTCTATCTGCTTCTCTTCGCACTGATTATTGCCGTGATTGTGACCCGGACGGCCCTCTGGCCTTATGCCGTCGTCCTGGTGCTGGGGGTCATCGCCCTGACGGACCGCAGGCTGCTGCTGCAGGTGGACTATGTGCTGATTGTAACGTTCTTCTGTTTCTTCGTCTTCTCTTCTTCCATTGCGGCCAATCAGCATATCGCCGGGATTCTGAAACAGGCGGTAGCGGGCAATGAGTACTGGTGGGCTATCGGGCTGAGCCAGATCATATCCAACGTTCCTGCCTCCATTGTACTCTACCCGTTCTCAGAGAACTTTGCCGGCCTGATCTACGGTGCGGATACTGCCGGACTCTGTTCCCTGATCGGCTCTCTGGCCTCTGTCATTAACTACCGGATCTACGTGCGTGAATATCCGGGCAATGGCGGAAAGTTCATCCGGGTTTTTACTCTGGTGAGCTGGGCGTTCTTCCTGATTGTGGTGATTCCGGGCTTCCTGCTCAGCCGCTGGAAGTTCTTCTGAGAATACCGCAGGCAGCCGGGAGGAAAAAGAGCCCCGGCGGATTTCTCTGCCGCCCTCAGGCAGGAATGTTCAGTTCCTCAGACAACAGAGTGCCTGCTTCCTGAGAACAGGACTCAGGGCGGGCACTTCTGTGTCAGAGGAAACGGTCTGAGCGAGCAGATTCCTTAACGGGCCTAAGCATGGCAGATGAGACCGGGCAATGATTCGTGATGCAGGCGTCCCCTGAACGCCGGAGACAGAATAAACCGTTCCGGGAACCTCAGCGGCTCCGGCCGGAAGGAATCATTTTCTCTTTGAACCCGTCTTCAGCGTTCTCAGATAGGCTTTCTGCTCGTCCGTAATCCGAAAGCTTTCCACGCTTTTCTGGATTGTTTTGTTCTGTACCCAGTCGGACAGCCTGTTTTTCTCCAGATACGGGACAACCTGGTCATACTGTTTTGCCAGAGCGGTTGCGAAATACCATGCGATCATCATGTTGATGTAGTACTCCTCCGAGCGGATCTGCGCAACCATGTCTGCCTGGGCTGTGCTGAAACGATCGTTCAGGAAATGCTGCATCAGCATGCCGACTGCAAACCGGACCGTGTACGTTTTATCTGATCTGATCCAGTTCTGAATGAAAGGAAGCAGTCTTTCCGGGTTCTTTTTGAAGGCTTTGGGGGACAGCTGGTCGCAGGTAGCCCAGTTGTCGATGAACGGCAGAAAGGCTTCTACTCTTGCCATGCATGTGTCAAAGTCTTTCTCCAGGGATATCACAAAAGCATGAAGCTGATCCTCGTCAAAATAGGGATGCGGCAGGCATGAAAGAAATGCGTCCGTATCAGGATCTTTGTACAGATTTTTCGCCAGCAGGCGGAGTGCCGGTGTCCGGACGCCGATGATTCTTTCGGAACCGACCGTGGGAATGATTTTTGCCTGCATCAGGGCATAGTCCCTGTCCTGCATCTGAAACAGTTCTGCGACAATTTCCTCTCTGTTCATTCGGATTTTCCTGCTTTCTCTGTCATTGGTTTCGGGGACAATGCATTTACAGACCGAAAGCTTCGGTTACTGCTCAGGATCAGGAGACCTGTCCTTTAATCGCCTGCTCATTTTATCATACGAATGGTGCGGCGTAAATCAGAAAGCCCGCAATCCGGCTCTTTCGAGTCGGATTGCGGGCTTTATCAGATCAATACCAGTCGTGCTTTTCACCGCGGTCCAGCGCGGCGATCCGGTCCATCTCCTCCGGAGTCAGCGCAAAACTGAAAAAATCGAGATTCTCGCGGATGTGATCCGGATTGGATGAACCGGGAATCACGGTCACGCCGCGCTGAAGATCCCAGCGCAGGATCACCTGCGCAGCGGATACGCCGTGCACAGCGGCGATTTCGGCAATGGTTTCATTGGCAAGCAGTTCCTTCGTATACCCCCGTCCTCCCAGAGGATACCAGCACTGAACCACAATCCCTTTTTCCTGAATGAAGGGGACAACGTCCTGCTCCTGATAATAGGGATGAATTTCGTTCTGTACCAGGGCGGGCGTGATATTTACCTGCGGCAGGAAATCTGTCAGCTCTTCAATGTACCAGTTGGACAGGCCCAGGGAATGGATTTTCCTCTGTTTCACATACTGTTCCATGGCAAGATAGGCGCTGACATCGCCGCTGCCGGGATGGTGGAGGAGCATCATGTCGATATAGCCAATATCCAGCTTCTCCAGTGCCATGTCGATGGCGGCTTCCGGGGCATCAAACTGACTGGGGTAGATCTTGGTGATGACAAAGATCTCCTCGCGCGGAATGCCATACGCTTCCATGGCCTGACGGACACCTGCTCCTACCGCCTCCTCATTGCCGTACATGTAAGCCGTATCGATGAGTCTGCCGCCGTTTTGGAGCAGTGCCATTACAGAACTGACACAGGTGTCATAATCCAGTGCATAGGTGCCAAGGCCCATAATGGGCATGGAATAGCCGCTGTTCAGAAGGACTTTTCTGCTGTCAAAGTCGAATCTGCCTGCCGGGACCGTGGGCTGATCCGGCTCAATGCCGCAGCTGTTCAGCCATTCAAGCACATCCGCCAGGGGGGCGTCTGCAGGGAAACGTCTTCCGGTCAGCCAGACGGGATTTCCGGATGCCAGCGTCTGCAGATCCCTGTCACTTGAACCGATACCGCTGGATTGAGAGGTACAGAAGGCGGCCAGTGTCTTGCCGCTGAAATCATAGCTCTCCAGGAAGGTACTGATAATTCGCGGAGCCTGTCCATGCCAGATGGGATAGCCGATCAGGATGGTGCTGTATGCGTCCATATCTACTGCTCTGCCTGCAATAGCAGGGCGTACGGTGGGATCATCCTGTTCCTGATCGCAGCGTCCGCCGGTGTAATAGGCCAGATCTGCTTCTGTATAGGGCTGCTCCGGCACAATCTCATACAGGTCAGACTGCAGAATGCCGGCAATCTGCTCCGCCAGAGCTTTTGTCGTGCCAGTGGCGGAAAAGTAAACCACCAGTGTCTTTGCGGATTGACTGTGCTCAGCGAAACAGCTGAACGCGGTCAGTAGGAAGACGAGTGCAAGACAGGTGCCGAGTATCTTTTTCATTCCTCTGCCTCCCGGTACAAGGTTGTTTCTGCCGTTGGTTCTTATCCGAGTTTTGCGGTAAAATCTGCCAGAACTTCGGATATTCTGATCTGCTGCGGGCATACCTGCTCACAGCTGCGGCACTGCAGGCAGGCCTGAGGCTGCTTGTCAGCGGGCAGTGCACTCAGTGCCATTGGTGCGATGAAACCGCCTCCGGTATAGACGTGCTCGTTGTAGAGGGAAAGAAGGTTCGGGATATTCAGCCCCATGGGGCAGTGGCTGACGCAGTAATGGCAGGCTGTACAGGGGACCGTGCCGAGGGAAAGCATCCGGGCGGCGATATCCATCAGGGTGTTCATCTCCGCGTCACTCAGCGGTTTGTCCTCCGCAAAAGTCCGGAGGTTCTTTTCCAGCTGTTCCTGGCTGGACATGCCGGAGAGAATCATGGTGACGGAGGGAATGCTCTGCAGGAAACGGAACGCCCAGGCAGCTGTTTCCTCATCCGGACGCAGGGCTTTCAGTTCAGCTTCATATTCAGGCTGAAGCTGTGCAAGCTTGCCTCCGCGCAGGGGTTCCATTACCCAGACAGGAATGTTCCACTGCCTGAGGAGCTCAACCTTTTCCCTGCCGTGCTGGAACGTCCAGTCCAGATAATTCAGCTGCAGCTGACAGAACTCCATATCCTTGCCGTAGGCGTCCAGGAAGCGCCTGAGTACATCGAGCTCTCCATGACAGGAGAATCCCAGATGCCTGATGCGGCCCTGACGCTTCTGCTCAATCAGGTAGCTGTAGATGCCGTATTTTTCATCGTCCAGGTAGGCATCGATGTTCATTTCACACACGTTGTGGAAGAGATAGAAATCGAAATAATCCATTCCAAGCTTTTCCAGCTGACGGGGGAATATTTCCTTTACTCTGCTCCAGTTGGAGGCGTCATAACCGGGAAATTTGGTTGCCACATAGAAACTGTCACGAGGATAACGGGCCAGTGCCCGGCCCATCACCTTTTCAGAGTTCTCTCCGTGATAGCCCCAGGCGGTATCATAGTAGTTGATGCCGTTCTGCATGGCGGTATCCACCATTTGCAGCGCTGCAGCTTCGTCAATCCGGCTGTCATCTCCGTCCAATACAGGCAGACGCATAGCGCCAAAGCCAAGAGCGGAAAGCTTCATTTCCTGAAAGTCTCTGTAAATCATATTCCGGTCCTCCTTGTCATTTCATCTGTTTTGCCTGCCGGGAATCCGAAAGTCCGTCTGATCTGCGTTTTCTGTCACCTGTGTTTTCTTCACCAGGACGCTGTGCTTTTTTTCAGCGGCTGAGCATTTCATGCCCATACGGCACAGGAAACAGATTCCGGTACGGCCGCCTCAGATGCTCTGTTTCCGGCATGTCCGAGAGCCCCTGTTACAAACTCATTCGATTCGCTGTTATTATATAGGATCGCAGAATAATGCGCAAATAAGTATAATGCATATCATGATATGCAACGAAAGCATATCATGAAACGTGCAGGAGGGACAGGCCTATGGAAATCAGAACACTGAGATATTTTCCGGCAGTGGACAGAGAGGAGAATATGACTCGTGCGAGAACCTTCTTGACATGCAGTCCACATTGTTGAAGGGCATGAAGGAACCTGAGGACGGGCCTGGGAAAAAACTGTTCATCCGTCACAGCTTCAGCATTCAGCTGGCTGATGAGGGGCGGCTGCTTCGCAACCGTGCCGAAAATCAGGCTGGCATGGCAGATTGAATCGAACAGGGATTTGCTTCACTGGATGATCTGATGGGCGGTGATATTTACTTCGGACTGGTGGAATCCTATCAGATTCGTTACCCTGTCCGCGAGATCCGGTTGTTTCGCCGGCAGTATCCGGGTCTTCGCTGTCATGCGGTGACATGGAACAGATAACAGAAAAACTGGACAAAGGACTGCCGGATTTTGTGGAACTGGCGAAAAAACCGGATGCCGGGAAGTATGAATGTTCGGGTTTTCCGGATGCAGATGTCTGGGAACTTGCATTTCCTGAAGATGACCTGCCGGCGCAGAAAGAAACCATTACGGTCAATGACCTGATCGGCCTGCCGCTGCTCTGCTTGGAGCAAAGCCGGCAGAATGAGATCTCTGTATGGTGCGGAGATCTGATTCGGCGGCTTCGGCTGGAAGGTTCCCTCCGTCTCTCTTATAACGGATCCCTGTTTGCAAGGGAGGGACTGGGGTATCTGCTGACATTCGATCACCTTGTCAGTACATCGCCTGATTCCGGTCGGGTGTTCCGCCCGCTGTTCCCGAGACTGGAAACGACGCTGTATCTGATCTGGAAGAGGTATCAGACCTTTTCACCGATGGCGGAACGGTTTTTACGGCATCTCAGGACCAGCTTTGTTCCGCAGCAGAATGAGCGGGTTTCAGGAGAGGAAAGCAGTGGCATCCCGGACTGACAATGACAGGAATTTAGAATCTTTTGTTTTTCCTCTTGACGGGATACAGTCGGATGATGTTATAATACCGGGGTTTCCCCGCGGAAGTCGGGGGAGGGATTTTTAAGACAAGGTGATTCTGTCATCAGCGTCTTAAGCAATTTACGGGACCACTCCGATCCGGAGTCGAGGCCATACGGACAGCCGGGTCCACTGCCGATGAGCGGTTTCCGCTCTATTGATTGAGTTAAAAGCTCAGTTTTATAAG
>CACXHF010000281.1 GCA_902767305.1 uncultured Eubacteriales bacterium | reverse complement strand
TGATCAACAATAATATGATGTTGTAATTTGGCGGATAGATGTAAGTGTACGTTGTATTATAGATTCTGTGAATGTCAATGAATATTTGACCCACTTGCGCATCAATATTTGACCCACTTTTGCTCACGAATACTTGAGCCATCTGTTCACGAATACTAGGGCCACTTGGAATCTTGACATCACCTCCATCTATTTGCTACCATGGTCGCACCACATGAGGGTATAGGCAACGGTGAGGATCGACCTAAAGCGTAGTGTGGTGCAATGAGGGGAGTGACGCTGGTGCGTTACTCTTTTCATTTTGCAGCGATTACGGCCAGATCATCACTCCCTGAATTGCCTACGAATAAACCTTAGGGGTCCGGGGACAAAGTCCCCGGATATCAGAACTTCATATCAGCGGGGAGAAAAGAAGAGCTTTTCCTGTCGGTGTACACCGACAGCGTCGAATGCCTTTCGTACGAATCAATTCATGAATGCTTCCTGCATATCCAGAAATGTCCGCTCTGCAAGAATAAAATCCATTGTACAGCCGGAATCATCTGCAAGGAAATAGCCGTTTTCAAGAAAACTATAGCCCTCTTTCAACCATTCTATAAGATCCTGCTTTTCGGTTTCTGTGATATCTGGATATTGCTTCAAATATTCTCGGACGTCCGGTCTTGAGAGATACTTATCTGCCTCGCTTTCCGGATTCTGAACGACAACGGATGTATCCTCTTTTTTTGTCGGTGTACACCGACAGCTATTTGCAGCCTCTCTGGCAATCTCTTCACGAATCAACCGTTTGATTTCTCCCTGCATGGATTTCCCTGGCTTCCATTGTTGTTTTCTCAGCCAATCCAGGACGTCTTCGTCGGTCTTCCGGTTCAGTTTCAGTTTGATTTGCTCCGTATGTGTTTCATCATAATAATTTTGCTGGTCTATACGCATCTGCTGTTCATAGGTTCGACTTTTCTTCCTACTCATCTGTAGCCACCTCCTCGACAGATTCCGTGTCTTTAATACTGGCAGATGCCTGAGCAGACTTCAGCCGGTAGGAAGGTCCATTCATATCGAGGACATGGGAACGATACGTCAGACGATCAATCAGAGCAGAAAGCATGGTGCTGTTCTCAAATAACTCCGTCCAACGGGAGAATGGAAGATTCGTCGTCACAATTGTACTGCTACGCTCGCAGCGATCTGAGATCACCTTAAACAGCAATTCAGATTCATACTTATTGAAACTGATATAGCTGAGCTCATCCAGAATCAGCAGGTCTGCTTTCTCCAAGGTCCGTTCGACCCGGCTGAGTTGGTATGAATCCCTGGCTTCCGTCAGTTCTGTGGACAACGTGGCGGCATTCCTGAAAATCACTCTATATCCCAAAAGACAGGCCTTGATCCCAATCGCAATGGAAATATGCGTCTTCCCGCGTCCGGGATTGCCAATCATGATAACATTCTTTTTGTCACCAATGAACTTGCAGGAAGCCAATTCCCGAATAAACATGGGTGATACACTCTTGTTGAGTTGCGAGAAGTCGAAATCATCTAAAGTCTTCACGTACGGAAATCCGGCTGCCTTTTGCCGCCTGATGTTCTGGTTCTCCCGCCTTGAATTAATCTCTGCATTGAGCAATTCAATCAGAAGATCACTGAAATCCATATCAGGTTTACACTGCCGGATAACATCCCTAAAGTTTGCAACTGCGGGCAGTTTCAACTGCTTCGCCAGGATTCTGACCTGTTCCTCCTTCGCGTCAATCACGATGCAGCCACCTCCTTCCCACAGAGTGTGTCATACTCTGTAAGATCCACAGGTGGAACCGTCACAGGGTCGGGTATGGGCGCAGGAGCTTCTTTGTTAACATCTCCCGTCATTACTGCTTCATATCCGTATTCAATACACTTTTCCAGCATTTCTACCATTTGTTTAGCTGTTAAATGCTGGCCTTCCATCCAGTCAACAAACTCGACAGGAACAACGCGCTGAACCGGTTTTGCATAACGAATAGCGCGCCTTTTTTTCGACAGAATCGGCAAATAATGCCGCAGATCCAGCGATTCTTCTTTGCTTCCAAAGAGTCGATCATGTCTGGCAATCATTTTGCCTTCAACCCAAATCTCAATATGATTCGGATATCCCTTGACTGTCGTTGCTTTTCCACGGTATTTACATGGAACGGAATAGATGTTCTTGTCAAAATTAACAGTGGAATATCGATTGACGGTGGCAAATACCTTCTTTGAAATATCCGGCACATAGTTTGGCATCTTCTGCATCGCTTTCCGGTCTTCTTTCAGCATTTCGCCTACTTTATCCGGTCGGCTTTCTACTTTATGGCCCTGATACTTCATACAGTGCTCCTGAAGTTTCTCATTCAACTCCTCCAGGTTTTTCACCCGTGGAAGCGGAACGCACACGTTTCTCCGGATGTATCCTACAAGATTCTCAACCAAACCCTTCTCGTTTCCTGAAGCAGGATTGCAAAAAACAGGCTTGAATCCATAGTGCGCTGCCAGCTGTGCATAATCATCCTGTGCTGCCGCATAAGCCCCAAAGCCGTTTTTGACCGCCACTTTCGCATTATCGAAGATTACCCGTTTCGGTACGCCTCTAAAGAATTGGAATGTGCGGATAATCGCATCCAGAAAACTCTCCAGATTCTGACGGTAATATGCAATAACAAACGGCGCACAACTGTAGCAGAGCCTTGCACAGAATAGATTTACTTTCATGCGTTTACCGTCCATATAGATCGTTGCTTCACCCCAGTCAATCTGGACGGAATCGCCCGGAAAGAAGCTTAGCGGGATAAACACCTGCTGTGCTTCTCTCTCCAGACGCAATTCATGCACCGCCCTTCGAATGGATGACGCACTTCCTTTGAATTCGGCCTCCTCTACCAGTCTGTCGTAAATCCGTTGTGCCGTATGCTTCTGCTTCTTCACTCCTTCGCTGTCATCCTCATCCAGGCAGGATATGATAAATCCCCTGATTTCTTCCGTTATAACAGTGGCTTCACGTACATACGGTTTCTTGTCCCATGGTACTACATCTCCGTCCCAGTACTTCTTCACTGTGTTCCGGGATATTCCTAAACGCCGTGCCGCTTCTCTTTTACTTACCACTCCTTCCAGCTGTAATCTCCGTATTTCCTGATATACTTCCACTTCGGTTACCACCTTTCTGGCCCCTTTCTTTGATGTCAACATCATTCTACAGGGCCTTGTCTGGTGGCTCAAGTATTGGTGATCATTTCTTCAAAAATGGCTCAAGTGAATAATATCATTCACATTCAGCGGAGTTTGTTCCGGATTCTCTTCAGTTTCAGTTTTTGTATCTTGTATTTCTTTTTTGATTGTACCATCTGGTTTTTCAGGA
>CACXHF010000280.1 GCA_902767305.1 uncultured Eubacteriales bacterium | reverse complement strand
GAATAAATATCTGGCACGTGCTTCAAAGAGAAGCTCAAAAAGGGTCAGACCGATTACCGACATGGCCAGAATAAGGAGGCTGTTATCCCCGACGTGAGACAGTGTTCCTCTCGGAAAAGCAAAAACAAACAGCTGAAGGAAAAGAATCATAACCCAGAACAGCTGCTTGGAGGAGATAAACCAGGGATAGTTTTTCCCTTCAGGCTTAATCAGGGAGCGGATAAGATGACTGAGCCTGTTGTGTGCCCAGTCCGGATCTCCGGCAAATGATTTCCCTTCAGCATTCCATGCAAAGGTACCGTCTCCATAATTGACAAGCTGTTTTCTGCATAGGTGCTGAAGCAGGCCTCCTACGCCCATCTCTTCGATCCTCTGCTTTGCTCTCTGCAAATCAGCTTCGTTCCGTTCAGCTTTTGTTGAAAATGACAGTGTAAAATTATAATCGTCTGCAAACCATGCGCCGTCCATGGGCGTGTTCAGACCCATCATAAAGTAATGCTGCCATCCGGGTGTTTTTTCGGGATCTGTCTGGAAATGAAGAGAGGGGACAATCAGATTGCTGTATGTAAGAAAAAAAACTGCTGCCCCAAATGCATAACACAGGTTTCTGATGCTGAAATCAGGCAGCCGCTGCCTGACGTTTTTCCCAAACAGGCAGCCGATTTCAGTTAATACCACTGCAATGAGAGGGATCATCAGGATGGGCTTGATATAGAAGCCGGCAAGGGAAACACATCCCAGCAGTATACTCAGAAGAATTTTAACCACCGGTTTTTCTGAATGCATGCTTATCTGATAAAGCCGAATCACAAGAACCGGAAACAGAATGCCTGGAGGATCCGAGTAAGGGACGATGAACCACGGTGAAATGCCGACGAACAGAAAAGCTGTTGCATAAGTCAGGAAAGCAACTCTCTGGTTTTTAGAAAGATCGAAAGTCACTCTGTAGACAAGCCAGATTGAAAGGACATCAATAAGGCATTGAAAGATAACAAGGGAAAACTTCCAGTTTGTATAACCGACGAATGTTGCGAATCGAAGAGCTGCTGTGAATATCCAGACAAGAAGCATATTGTTAGGAGCCCAGGAAAAGTATGCGTTATCAAGATAGGAATAATCACGGTTGTACAGATATCTGACTGTGTCTCGAATTACCCCTGCATCCCATTCAGAGAGAAAGTATCCGCCATAGCAGGAATAAATCTGCCATGCAAGGAGGCCGCTGAGAGAAACCAGCAGAATAAGGCGGTGTTTCTTTTGCAGGAAAGATTCAATCTGCTCTCCGTAACGGGAATTAATCCGGAACAGGAAGAGTAACCCTGCCAGACCGACGATGAAAAAGCCGGCGTTTTCCAGCAGAAAATCCTTTGAATGCGCAACATTAAGGATGTGCTGCATGCCAAAGACAAGAAAAAGTGTCCAAAGAAACAACAATACATAAATCAGAATAAGTAGCCGCCTGAGTGTTTTATTCATTGCCTGCTTTTACCCCTTTCCTGACTTGCGCTGGCAACAGCCCCTCTGCCGGGGAGAAGTTCGTGTTGGTATACCTGCAAGTTTAATTATTTCAGGATTTCAGTTATGCTGACGCCCGCGGCAGAAAACAGATCAGAGTTTTCTGTGACGCTCATGCTGTCTGCCAGGCTGTATCCTTGTGTCATTCGTAAAAAACGGAGGACCTGCAGCAAAGAGATCCTCCGAAAATGACGATAAGGGAGCGTGATTCCCTGTCTGAAAAAGCGACGGACGGGTCATCTGCGAGTGCTGTCCGGATTGACGACGAATGAGGCAGCGGAAACCGTAAGCTGAGGGACAGACCTGATCAGCGGTGACAGCTGCCGGGTGCTGATTTCCGTTCCCATGCCGGCCTTCCCCGGAGCTTCTTCCTGTTCTGAGTCAGCAGATTCATACCCTTTGAGCGGGCTGTCCATCCAAGTGGATGTAGTATACCAGAGTCAGAACCTGAACTCAAGTATCTGCAGGGACAGCGGTATCCATGTCCGCCCGTCTGGTTCATTCACCGGTGGGATTCTGCTGTTGTGAGAGGTCGGAAGGACGGCAGATTTCTCTGCAGCGAAATATCCGGGGATGCCCTGCGGAACGGAAGGTCCTCCGTTTGCAGGGCATCCCCGGATATGTGCATTCTGATACGGCGGAAAAGGAGCTGTATTATCTGCTCCATAAGCCGTGTTCGATCAGATACTGTTTTGACTGGACAAGGGCGGAGGATTCCTTGACCTCTGCCACAACCGGGCAGTCAAGGGATCCGGCCATATTCAGATAGCGGACAAGATCGAGGCCGCCCGCACCGAATGCGAGGTGATTGGATCTGAGGCTGCAGTCATGGATGTGAAAATGCCGGATCTTCTGCTCATGGGCAAGAATAAATCCTTCATCGCCGCCGCCGGCCTTGTAATTATGCCCGATATCAAAAGTGAGACCAAAGTGTTCCGATTCAAGCAGAAGATCAATGGCTTCCTGCTGGAATGAATGGAAACCGGTGGTGTTTTCTATGCAGATGACGGTGTCGCTGTTGCCAAGAAGCCTGTCTGCAAAGCTGCGAAATGTCCGGACGTGGTCCAGATAGGCGGTTTTGAGGTACTCATACAGATACTTTTTTTCCCCGTTGACAGAGGAATAGGTACCGGGCAGGAGGTGCATGGTCAGCCTTGAAATATCCAGCCCGGCGGCAGTCCCTGCGGCAAAGCGGAAGTTGTCAAGGTGTGCCTGCCGCATCTCAGCGGAAAATTCAAACGGATTGAACTGGTCATGCAGATGAAGCGTAAGGCCGATCCCGTACTGTTTTTTCAGGCGCAGGAGATTCTGAACGGAAAGGGTGCCGGTCTGAAACCAGGGAAAGGTCATGTTCATCTCGATGAAATCGAATTCATGTTCGGCACAGAATTTCGCCAGATCGCGGACATCTGTGAACTCCATGAGGGTCGGGATTCCGTAAATCATGCAGCATATACTCCGTTC
>CACXHF010000279.1 GCA_902767305.1 uncultured Eubacteriales bacterium | reverse complement strand
GCTTTCAAGGCCTACAGCGACGTGGTGGCTCTTTTCGGAACCAATCTGAACGCGGCCGGAATGAATACCATCGTCGGATATGTGTATGACATGCTCTACGGATCCAGCGGCGGTTATCCATCCTATGCGGCAGCCGCAGCGCTGATCCTCTTTGCCATCGTGTTCACCATCACCTATATTAATCTCACCGTCAGCAGGAAGACGGTGCAGTACATCTGAGGAGGCGGCGGAATGAACGTGATGAAGAAAAACAGCCGCCTGGCCATGGGACTGATTTACCTTTTCCTGGCTGTCTGGGCGCTGGTGGTGCTCTTTCCTTTTTACTGGATGATTCTGACCAGCGTGAAAAGCTTCGCAGCCTATAACAGCGAGTATATTCCGCAGTTCTGGACATCCACCCCGACACTGGAGAATTACGTCTCCGCGTTCAATACGGTACCGCTGGGACGCTATTTCCTGAATACGCTGATTTTCACCGTGGCAACGACCGGACTCATGATGCTGGTCATCGTGCCGGCGGCCTTTGCCTTTGCCCGCCTGGAATTCCGGGGGAAAAACGCGGTGTTCGCCTTTTTCCTGAGCCTGATGATGATTCCTGCGGAGCTGGTGATCATCACCAATTACGTCACCATCGTGAACTGGAACATGCGGAATACGTACATGGGTCTGATTCTGCCTTCGGTGACCAGCATCTTCTACATTTATCTGCTGAAGGAGAATTTTGAATCCATTCCCAATGAACTCTATAACGCGGCAAAGGTCGATGGAACCAGCGATCTGAAATACCTTCTGCGGGTGATGATCCCCATTGCCCAGCCGACCATTGTGACCATTGTTATTCTGAAGGTCATCGAATGCTGGAACAGCTATGTCTGGCCGCGGCTGATCACCTATGATCAGAATTATTTCCTGGTTTCCAATGGAATTCAGCAGATCCGGGAAAGCGGATTCGGCCGCGAGAATACGCCTGCCATGATGGCCGCGGTCGTCGTGATCAGTGTGCCGCTGATTGTCCTTTTCCTGATCTTCCGCAACAAGATCATGGCCGGTGTGTCGAGGGGAGGAATCAAGGGATGAGGAACAAACTGACGCTGTGCTGCGTGCTGCTTCTGAGTCTGCTGGTTCTTTCCTCCTGTCACCGCCAGGTGGCCCGGGAAAGCTTTGTGCTTCCGGAAAACTTCGACGAGACGAAGCAGACGGAGATCGTTTTCTGGGCGAAAAACGATACCAATCAGGTCCAGACGGATATTTACAAAAAGGCGATCTCGGATTTCGAGGCGCTGTATCCGAATATCACCGTGAACATGCGGCTGTATACCGATTACAATCAGATTTACCGGGACGTGCTGACCAATATTTCCACAGACACGACCCCCAACGTCTGTGTAACCTATCCGGACCATATCGCAACCTACCTGACGGGAAACAATGTCGTGGTGCCCCTGGATGACCTGATGGAGGATCCCATGTACGGTCTGGGCGGCAGAGGACTGAAGTTTGACGGACCGACACGGGAGGAACTGGTTCCGGAATTCCTGGCGGAGGGCGTGATCGGAGGATGGCAGTATGCCATGCCGTACATGCGTTCCACGGAAGCCCTGTACATCAACCAGGATTTTGTGGAAGCACTGGGATACAGGGTGCCGGACATACTGACCTGGGATTTTGTATGGGAAGTTTCCGAAAAAGCGATGGAAAAGGACGGAGAAGGGAACTTCCTCCTGAACGGACAGAAAACGCTGATCCCCTTTATCTATAAGAGCACGGACAACATGATGATCTCCATGCTGCGCCAGCTGGACGCGGGCTATTCCACGGAGAACGGCGGGATCCTGATTTTCAACGATACAACCGCCGGACTGCTGAAGGAGATTTATGCGCATGCGAAAAGCAGAGCGTTTTCCACGTTCGGAATCAGCAGTTACCCCGGGAATTTCCTGAATGCCGGGCAGTGTATTTTTGCCATTGATTCAACCGCCGGCGCGACATGGATGGGTTCCGATGCGCCGCTGCTGGACATCCATAAGGACCAGATTGCAAAATTCCGCACGGCAGTGCGCCCGATCCCGCAGTTTGATCCGGAGCATCCGAAGATGATCAGCCAGGGGCCCAGCGTCTGTGTATTTTCCAAGGAAGACAACCAGGAAGTGCTTGCCAGCTGGCTCTTCATCCAGTACCTGCTGACCAATGAGGTGCAGATCGCCTACAGCGGCACGGAGGGATACCTGCCGGTAACCCTGAAGGCTCAGGAGAGCGAAGCGTACCAGGATTACCTGGCCCGGAAGGGAGAGGACAATCAGGCACACTACGAGGTGAAGATCGAAGCCAGCGAGCTGCTGATGCGGAACATGAGCAACACGTTCGTGACGCCGGTGTTCAACGGCAGTGCGGATCTGCGGCAGGCCGCGGGACAGCTGGTCGAAGAAACGGCCAAGGCCGCCCGCCGGAAAATCGAAATGAACGACAAATTCCTGGAGGACCTTTACGCCCGGATGACCAGTCTGTATCACCTGGATCAGGTCCAGATGACGGACGTGGAAACGGACGCCGAGGCGGAGGTGCCGGCCTCCATTCCGATGGAATCCAAGGTGCTTCTGGGGAGCATTGCCGGGATCTGGATTCTGATCGGCATCAGCAGGCTTCTGGAAATGCAGAAAGCGAAAAGAAAACAGGAAGCGGAGTCCCGCAGAAAGGCCGGGTAAATTCCCTGTTTTCCGGAAATTCAGAAAATAGGAAGAAATATGGGATGATTGGTGGTATAATATAACGGTTTTCCGGAATGGAATCGCGAAAGGAGATTGGAAAAAATGAAGAAGTATTTGACCCCTATACTTGCGGTGCTTGCTGTCGCATCGATTATCGGCTGCTTTGTCATTAACGGACAGAAGGGCCCGCTGAATGCCAAGATTGCTGAACTGCAGACTCAGCTGACTGAAGCCAAGGCGGCTGTGGAAACGGCAAAGTCAGAGGCCGAGGGAAAGGTGACCGAAGCCGTGAACGCTGCAAAGGCGGAAGCGGAAGCCAAGACGACGGAAGCGGTGAACGCCGCGAAAGAGGAAGCGGATGCCAGAATTGCCGAACTGCAGGGACAGCTGGATGAAGCCAGGGCTGCTCTGGAAGCGGCAAAGAACACGGCTGCAGCTGCCCCGGAGACGG
>CACXHF010000278.1 GCA_902767305.1 uncultured Eubacteriales bacterium | reverse complement strand
TTGCGGGACTGACAGCAAAAAATTAAGCGGTAACGAAAAAAGAAGGGATAAGGTGATTCAGAATGCTTGAAGAACTGAAGCAGGCCGTATATGAGGCGAATATGCGTCTCCCTGAGATGCATCTGGTGACTTTTACCTGGGGAAACGTTTCTGGAATTGACCGGGAAAAAGGGCTGGTTGTGATCAAACCGTCCGGCGTGGAGTATGAGCATCTGAAGCCGGAGGACATGGTGGTACTCGATATGGATGGGAATAAGGTAGAAGGCCGTTATAATCCCTCTACTGATACAAAGACGCATCTTCATCTTTATCGAGTATTTCCCGAGCTTGGCGGCATAGTCCATACACACAGCCCTTATGCGGTCGGCTGGGGACAGGCTGGACAGGATATTCCCTGCTATGGTACGACACATGCCGATTATTTCTACGGACCGGTTCCATGTGCCAGATCTCTGACGAAAGAGGAAATTGAGGAGGACTATGAACTCAATACCGGCGTGGTTATCGAGGAAACGTTCAGAGAGCGGAATTTGAATCCTGTGTATGTTCCTGCAGTCATCTGCCGGAATCATGGACCGTTTACATGGGGGAAAAATCCTGCTCAGGCAGTATACCATGCGGGTGTTTTGGAGGAAGTAGCTAAGATGGCAATGTTTACCATCTCCATTGATCCGAATACGCCGCCTGCACCGCAGCATATTCTGGATAAGCATTTCATGAGGAAGCATGGTCCAAATGCTTATTACGGCCAGGGCTGAGAAAACAACGATGGAAATGCTGCATGTTTCGAAAAATCCAAGATGCAAAAAACCAATGCAGACTGAGTTCATTTGAATAATTCGTGATGGCTGCGGGACTGACCTGTGAAGCCTGCGAATAGTCGGGGTGGCAGATCTGGCTGGGATGGCGTTTTCGGCTGGATCTGCCACCCTGATCTTTCTGTTTGACTTTGTACAGACGATTATGAGTGTCCGGAGATGCTCAGTGAAGAGATCCTCAGAAACATGGATTACAGATGCGATGGCTGTTGTTCAATGACGATTTGCCGGAAGATAGGAGAATAGTTCTGCCAGCGTTTTCGTTGGACATTCACCATAGGGACAGGGCAAAACGGTACTGCATAATGCTCCGGAAGCTCTTTTTCAGATGCTTTTTACGCCGATGAACGGAATGTTTACCAGAATGGATGGAGAGAACATGAAATATGAAATTCGACATTGTCGAAAGAGTCCAAAAGAAGTAGAATGTGAGTAGTCCGGAAAACGGGGACATGAATACAGGCCGGGAACGAAATCGGTCGAGTTAACATGGAAAGGAAATCGGAACATGAAGAAACGCGGCCACCTCAGTGTGGAAGAGAAAAAGTACAGGAGAAGGATTCTGTGGAGAAAGCTGCTATTGTATGCTGTCCTGCTGATCGCCTTTCTGGTGGTGTTGATCCAATCTTTCAACCTCTTCTCGGAAAGCTATGATGTACGCCTCAGACCGCAGATCAATCGGGCTGTGATCCAGGTGTCCAAACTTCTTCCGCAGCTGGAACGCAATGACAGGGCACTGCGCAATGCCTTTGGGCAGGTTGTGGAGACCTGGCAGGAACTGCTGAACAAGGATGAAGTCTTTGCAGATGAAAAAATCAACCTGTCTACCGAAGAGGTTGTGGATGAGGTGGTCAAGGAGACCTTCTCCTGGATGGATCGGGTCACCAAGCTGCAGGTAGGTCGTGAAGGATTCATGATCGTGGTTTCAAAGGAAACTAACCGCATCCTTGCCCATCCGAATGAAACTTACGTAGGACGGGAGTTTTTTGCGGTAGAGGACATGCCCGCGGACGAAGTGGTGTCTATCAGCAAGATTATGCCCTGGATGAAGCCGGAAAATCTGAACCTGGAGTTCAGGTTTATTGAGCCATACAAGTTTGCGGACAGAAAAGTGAACAATCTGGATGATTTCATCAACTACTTCAGAATGGCACTTTACGGCTGCGTGCTGGATTACAAGGATACCTATATCATCTGCGGTATCCCGCTCTCTGAGCAGATCGCTTATATCTTTTCCAATGCAATACTGTTCAGCATCTGCTTCCTGATTATCATGTGGCTGCTTGTCAAGTGGATCTGTCTGGAGTACTCTTCCCGGAAGGAAACGCCTAAATCTCTTCGTGTCAAGCTGGTGTCCTATGGAGTCATCGCCTGTGTTGCACTGTTTGGAATATCTCTGTACTCCATGATTCTTTCGGAAGTCACCAATGATCTCAAAACCATGGACCGGCATGCCGATGTGGCGGTGGAAACACTCAACACATACCAGGAGCAGCGTACCAAACTCAACAACCTGCTGGATGAGTTTTATACGATCCAGGGGCATTTTGCAGCACAGCTTGTCAAGCACAAGGGCGGGGAGAACATGACGCGTTCGGACATGCAGCATTATGCCGAGGTGCTCAAGGTTAAATATATTTATGTATTTGACCAGCAGGGAAAGGTGGTCGTCACCAATTCTCCTTATGATCACTATAACCTCAGTTCCAATTCCAAGGAACCGTCCTCCCAATTCCGATTGCTGCTGGAAGGTGTGCCTTATCTGGTACAGCCTCCTGTCTTTGATGAAAAATATGGGGAAAACCTCCAATATGTGGGTGTCAGCATACGCAGCAAGGAGGACCTTTGCAATGGTTTTGTCATGATTGCCATTGATCCGTCCCTCAGGGAGGAGCTGCTTGTGCCTCTCAGTGTAGATACGGTTCTGTCTAACCTGATTATTGGCCTGCCGGAATATGCCATCGCCGTGGACAAGAAGACGATGGAGATTGTCGGCACCACGGGACTGGGATATAAAGGTGATCCAATTGAGACCATGGGAATCAGCAATAAGGAGCTCACCGACAATTTCAATGGATTCCTCAAAATCCGTGGGACATTGTATTATGCAGGCGTCAGTGAATCTCAGGAACTGTTTCTGGTGCCTATCGTCCGCCGTTCAGGCATTGGAGAAAGCCTCATGTGTGCGGCGACTCTGACTTTGTATGCCGTGGGTACGTTACTTGTGCTGATCTTACTAACTCTGTTCAGGTATCGAGAGGACGTGCTTGAAGGTGTGCCTCAAAAAATGGAAGAGGCAGAGACAGTTAGTCCGGAGACAGAGACGGAAACGACTTCACACAGTCTGTTTTCCGGATTTCCGAATATCCTCCATGACCGTCAGAAACGTGGATTTGAGGAACGCTGGCACATGAGCAGTATTTCCAAAGAGGAACAGACACCGGAGCAGCGTATTGGACGGATTATTTACCGGATTCTGCTGTTGTTCTGTCTGCTGATTCTGCTTCCTACGCTCTATGCCAGCATGGATACCACAACCCGGAACGTTCAGCCCAACAATCTGGTCTATTTAATCTCCGGTAACTGGCAGAAGGGCTTGAATATCTTCGCCTTCACTTCCTGCATCTTTCTGCTGTGTGCCATGTACGTGGCGGTGGTGCTGGTTAACCGTATTCTCTATCTCGTAGCCAGGGCATCTGACATGCGGGTGGAGACGGTCTGTCTGCTTCTCCGGAACGCCATGAAATATATATGTGTGGTAGTCTTTGTGTACTACGGTCTGGCTCAGTTTGGTGTGGATACCCAGACGCTGCTGGCATCGGCAGGCATTCTCTCTTTGATGATCAGCTTTGGTGCGAAGGACCTGGTCAGTGACATTATTGCGGGCTTTTTCACCATCTTTGAGGGCAGTTATAAGGTCGGCGACTTTGTGACTGTGGGCAGCTGGTATGGAACCGTGGCAGAAATTGGTCTGCGAACCACTAAGGTGCGGTTTTTCTCGGAAACAAAGATTTTTAACAACTCCTCCATGCGGGATATCATCAACTCTGACGGTGAGGTGTCCCGAATGACGCTGAGTATGCCCATTTCCTATAATGCAAACCTGATCGAAGTGGAATCAATTCTGGCCGAGGAGCTGCCGGCCTTGGAAAGTGCGATTCCGGGACTGGTGAAGCCGCCGGCGTATGAAGGTGTCGAATCCTTTAAGGACAGCAGTGTGATGCTCAGAATTTCCATTTATGTTAAGTGCCGCCTCCGCTACATCGCGATTCGAGAGCTGAATCGTCAGATGAAACTGGTCTTTGATCGCAGGGGCATCGAGATTCCGTTCAACCAGATTGTGGTCCATGAGGCGAAGAGTGAGACTGCGAAAATGCAGACGAAGGACACGGAATGGCTTCTGCCCGGGGAAAAAACGGACGGAAACAGTCCTGAGGATGCGGGCAGCAGATAACCCATTGCAGGACTTTGTCATGAGGCCCTCCGGACGGGAGGGAGAAAGGAAGAAATTCACGTGCGGATTGTGGTCATTGGCGCAGGAGCGATGGGCTCTCTTTTCGGCGGGTATCTGAGCCGCTTTCATGAAGTGACACTGGTTGGAACCCGCGAAGCGCATATGGAGAAGATCAGACGGGACGGCGTTCAGATCACTGAAGCGGATGGCAGGACACAGTGCTGCAGGCCGGATGCCCGGGTCAGTACTGTGGGAATGAAGCCTGCCGACCTGATCCTGGTACAGACCAAGGCGCCGGCCACGGATGCAGCATTGAAGGGTCACAGAGAGATTATTGCTCCGCAGACGTATGTGCTGACGCTTCAAAACGGTATGGGGCATGAGGAAGTTCTCAGGCGCTATGCGAAGGATGAACAGATTGTGATCGGGACGACGAAGCACAACTGTTCCGTGACGGAACCGGGCTGCATCCGCCATAACGGTTCCGGGATGACTTATATCGGAAGCCTTACGGGGGATACGGCACGTCTGAAGTTCATTGCAGATGCGCTGACGCAGTGCGGACTTAAATGTGAATGCTGTCCGGATGTCCGGCGCCTGATCTACAGCAAACTGCTCATCAATGCGTCCTCCAGCGTGCTTTCGGGTGTCCTTCAGGTCCCTCAGGGGTTTGTTCTCTCGGATCCCCATGCGTGGACGTTGTGTACCATGCTCATCCGGGAAACGGTCGCGGTTGCTGCCGGGGAAGGAATCTGCTTTGACCCGGAAGAAAAGGTGGAGGAGGTCCGGGAACTGTTGCAGGGAAACCCGGGCGGACTGACCAGCATTTACGCGGACCTGCGCGACGGAAGACAGACCGAGGTCGATACGATCTCCGGTGCAGTTGTTGCGGCAGGCCGGAAATACGGCATATCCACACCATTCCAGCAGACAATGGTGGAACTGGTCCATGCCATGGAGGGAAAGGCATGCTTGTGAGGCCTGCAGGATGGGTATATCATTCAAGGAGGTACAATTATGGACTCTGTATATGAACTGAACGGTTATCGGGTGGTTGACCTGACCAAACAGCTGGATCCGAAGACAGAAAGCAGACGCTGTCATCTGATTCGGTACAATACCGGTGGTCTTATTCCGGACTACCATACAGCAATGGACCTGACCAGCCATCTTGGCACCCACTGCGAGTGCCCGTACCATCATTTTGACAACGGCAGGTCTGTGGGAGAGATGCCCCTGACCGCATTCATGGGGCGCGGCATCTATGTGACCCTTGATACATTGGCACCTAACAGCTATATTACGCCGGAGGTACTTGAGAAAGCCTGTGGGGACTGGGTCAGGCCGGGGGATATCGTGATTCTGGACAGCCCATACAAGCTTGCACCGTTTACACCTGACTCGAACACGGAAAAGGACAGGCGTCTGTTTGTCAATGGGGATACTGCCCGCTGGATGCGCAGCCACGGAGTGAAGTGCGTCGGCTTTGGGGACGGTGTGTCCGTCGAGAGCAGCAATGAAGACGTGAAACCCTTCCATGATATCTGTATGGAAGCAGACATCACTTTCCTTGAAGTGCTGAAAAATCTGGATCAACTCAGCTGCGACACCTTTTTCATCTCCTACAGCGCACTTCCTATTCTGGAACTGGATTCCTGCCCGGTCAGAGCCTATGCGATCGAAGGCCTGCCTGGATTTACCCGTTGAAATGAAAAACTGAATATGCCCCGAATCACCAGTCATGTGGAGCCTTCCTGACCGGGAAATATCGATCAGTCAGGACG
This sequence comes from uncultured Eubacteriales bacterium, assembly GCA_902767305.1. Lineage (GTDB taxonomy): Bacteria > Bacillota > Clostridia > Christensenellales > Aristaeellaceae > Ventricola. Next base: position 15,219 of record CACXHF010000278.1, on the reverse strand, counting down.
GCATAACAGGACTCAGAAGAGCATCCGGATTCATGATGTCCGGATGCTCTGTTAATGAGAGAAAGAAAAAAGAGTATGCAATCTGCATACTCCCGGATAAGTGCGCCTTTCTGGAATAGAATACTATGATGGTCTATCAAAATGCAAGGTTAAATGAAAGCTTTCAGAAGCAGACATTTACTCCGACATGAATTCCGTCATCTGTCTTTAAGCTGCAATTCAAACTCTCAGATCGAAAACACCCCTTGATGATCATAAGGGGAATGCTTCTGCCCTGAGGCGGTGCTTCACTTCTTTTTCTGACTGGAGTAATCGTTGGAGGCATACCGATAAGGACGCTTTTTCGGAGGCGTGATCAGCCGCGGTTTCCGGATCCGTCTGCGCCGCCGGCGAATAATGGTGCGAAGCAGGAAAAACAGCAGAAGGAAAAAACCGACGATCGGGACAAGCAGATCCGTTGAAAAACGCGGGAAGGGGTTTTCATCTGCCAGCGTGTAGGCTTCGATCTGTTCAAGGGTTGGCGGAGCATTTTCTCTTGCGGCAATGGAACGTGTGGCAACCAGATCATATGTGGCGGTACCTTTGTTCTCAGAAAAGAAAGTCAGAACACCCATGGTGTCTCCGACGGAAATGGGGGCACGGAATTCACGGGTCCAGGTGACAGCGGAGATCTTTGAAAAGTTTTCCCGCAGGGAATCGATACTGGCTTTCCGGCCGATGATTTTCATGTCCCGCGTTTCATCTGTTGCGCGGATACCCAAGGTCAGATTTCCATGCTGAGGATCATCCAGATCGAAACCGGCAATCTCGATAACCCGGGGATCTTCAGCATAAAGTGCTTCCGGCGTGATGCTCTGAATCTGCGTATATCCGTATTCGAACAGCTTCTTTGTATCAGTCCAGCGGCCGGCGCGGGAACTGTAGAAAACGACGGAAATGAGTTTAATACCGTTACGTTCGGCAGCACCGACGAAACAGTAGCCGGCACGATTGGTAAAACCGGTTTTGATGCCGGTACAATCTCTGTAATAATAGTCGTTCTGCGGATCCAGAATGGAAGTCTGGCCGACAAGCTGCCGGGCAGGATGCTTGTTGGAAGCCGGCATTTCATAGGTGTTTTTCTGTACGATTTCTGCAAAATCCGGATTTTGCATGGCGGCACGGGCGATGATGGCCATATCACGTACGGTGGTATAGTGGTTCTCATCGTGAACACCGGAAGGATTGGTGAAATGCGTGCTGCCTGAGCAGCCAAGCATTTGCGCGGACTCATTCATAAGACCGGCAAAGCCTTCAATGCTTCCGCCGAAGTACTCGCCCAGTGCATTGGCACCTTCGTTTCCGGAACGGACAAGCGTGGCTGAGATGAGATCCCGGAGGGCAACGGTTTCGCCCTCTGAAACGGGAATGCGTGTATAGGTGGGGGGGACAAGGTCGATGGCGTTCTGTGAGATGGTGACCTCATCATAGGTAAGGTCACCCATCTGAAGGGCAATATAGGCCGTCAGGATTTTTGTTGTCGATGCGGGATACATGATCTCGTCGGCGTTTTTCGCAAAGATGGTTTCCCCGGTCGTGGCCTCAATCAGGATGGCACTGCGTGCGTACAGCATGTCGGCATCAAGAAGTTCCGGATGCCGCTCGTCCCAGGGAATGGCATTTTCGGAAAGCCGGGGAGCAACAAAAACATCCTCTCCGGTATCATCCTCTCCCTGAACGGAAAGGGGAAAGACAGACAGGAAAACGAGAGCGATGATGAAAAAAACAGCAGCGCCTGTTTTGAATGCCATCTCATTCCTCCCTTCACAAACGCTGAATTCTGCTAAATTCTATCACGTTTTCTGAAAATTGCAAGCTGATGCCGGAAAAGACGCATGACAGGCGCGGACAAACCTGGGAAAACGAAACGGCACAGGGATGAGACGCGGGAACTGTTCTTTGAATAGAAAGGTAGAATTAATAAAAAATAAATATCAAAAATGTTGATAATTTACAATTTGAAGAAGGCGCAAAACGGGAGAAAATCCCGTTTTGTACTTGATTTTTCCCGCGGGGATAGGATACAATACATCATGCTGAGACGCTTAATGATTTGAAACAGGATGGTAATCGAGATGGCGAGAAGGATACTGATCGTGGATGATGAACCGCTGATTGTCAAAGGTCTTAAATATAATATGGAAAGTGAAGGATATCAGACGGACAACTGCGGAGACGGGGAAACGGCACTTAAGATGTTCAGAAGAAACCGTTATGACATGGTTCTCCTTGACGTGATGCTGCCGGGAATAAGCGGTACTGAGGTCTGCCAGAGAATCCGTGAAAGCTCGGATGTACCGATCATCATGATCACTGCAAAGGGCGAGGACATGGACAAGATTCTGGGGCTTGAATACGGAGCGGATGACTATGTGACCAAGCCTTTCAATATTCTTGAGGTGAAAGCCCGTGTGAAGAATATTTTCAGGCGGAGTGCCCAGGGAGGCATTTCCTATTCAGATGATCATTCGGAGGGGCGAGTGATCCGCTGCAAGCGGCTGGCGATCGATATGGGTGCCCGCACGGTGACATTGAATAATGAAATTGTCAAGCTGACATCCAAAGAATTTGATGTTCTGAATCTTCTGGCAAGCAACAGGGGAAAAGTGTATACGAGAGATCAGCTTCTGACAGCCATCTGGCGGTATGACTATGCCGGAAAAGGGGAGGAAAGGACGGTTGATGTACACATCCGCCGTCTGCGGGAGAAAATTGAGGCGGACAGCTCGAAACCTGAATACATATTGACAAAGTGGGGCGTTGGCTATTATTTCACAGAAGATGATTAATCCTTTCACCTCTGTCCGTATGAGAATGCTGGTTCCCCTCCTTGCCGTTACGGGTATAGCCTTTTATCTGGTCAGTGTGCTGATGCAGGATCTGATGGGGTCAATACTGCTTCGTAACATGACGAATGATCAGATGGAAACGCTGAATTCGCTTGCCGTTACGCTGGGGGAGAAGTGGAATCTTGTCTCTGCAGACGAGTTTTACAAGCATGTGATAGAGGCGGCACGCCGGAACGGCGGCCGCCTTTTGGTTGCCGACCGGGACGGAAAAATTGTTGTAGATTCGTATGACTACCGGACCGGAGAACGTGTACAGGAAGCGGAGGCTTATGCTGTTTTAAATGGTGTTTCCGTTCAGGAATACGGTTTTTACCGTACAGACAGGGACGGGACAGACGTCTGGTCGGGTGTTTATGTGTCGGCGCTTCTGGATACAAACGGACAGAAAAATGGCGCGCTGCTTCTGATGACCAGCATTCAGCCGCTGATGGATGCACTTTCTCTGCTGAGAACGCGAATGCTCATCATCTTTGCGGCTGCAATTCTGGTAGTGGCAGTGGCCATTGGAATGATTACGCGGCTGTTAACAAGGCCGATCCGGGATCTGTCTGAGGGCATCCGATCCATGGGTGAGGGCGACTTTACCAAAAAGGTCCGGGTTCGAGGAAAGGATGAAATGGCTCAGCTTGCAGCGGCGTTCAACCAGATGGAGGATCAGGTCCGCTCGCTGGATGAGACACGGAGCCAGTTTGTTTCCAATGCCAGTCATGAACTGAAGACGCCGCTGACAACCATGAAGATACTGCTGGAGTCTATCCTGTATGGCGGAGAAATGGACAGAGAAACCCGTGAGGAATTTCTGACGGATATCGATAAGGAAATCGACCGTCTTTCAAGCGTGGTGAAGGATCTCCTGACCCTGTCCCATATTGACAGCAGAAAGCTGAAGATGAAGCGTGAGATGCTCTATCTTGCCGATGTCGTTCAGGAAAGCATTGAACGTCTGAAGCCGATATCCGGCAAGCGAAACCAGACGGTGACATTCGACGTCGAAGATGAATGTGAGATGGTCGGAGATGAGGGCAAACTGGAAGAGGTGAGCTATAACCTCATTGGAAATGCGGTCAAGTATACGCCGGAGGGCGGGGAAATCCGGATTCATCTTGCCCGCTCGGGGCGGAATGCGGTACTTACGGTGAAAGATAATGGAGTGGGAATTCCTGCAGAGGATATTCCGCACATCTTTGACCGTTTTTACCGGGTAGACAAGGCACGTACGAGGACCGGCGAGGAGGGCGGAACGGGTCTCGGACTCTCTATTGTTCGGCAGATAGTCCGTCTGCATGCGGGTACCGTGACAGTTGACTCCGAAGTAGGCAGCGGAACGGTATTTACGGTCACGCTGCCGCTTCTGAATGCGTCTGAAGGAGGTTCTCATTGAAAACAGGGATTTGTATCCTTACTGCACTTTTCCTGTGCCTTGCTGTTTTTCCTGATTTTACCATCCGGACGACAGACATGCTGACGGTCCAGAAGTCTCAGTCTCCTCAGACAGACGGGAAAACGGAGACAGAAAAGGATGACAGCGACCAGAAGGATGCGGTTTTGTATTTCCGTTTCGGTGAAACCGATTATCTGGGGGCTGCCCGGACGAAGATTGATCTGCGTCAGGAGGAAACGGTGGCTACCACCATTGTCAGACGACTGATAGAAGGCCCGGGTATTCGCTATGACCGTCTTCATGGTCTGTTTCCTGAGGGAACGAAGCTGATTTCAGCTGTCAGTGACGGATCAACGGTGTTTGTGACATTGAACCGGGCTTTTCTGGACCGCCCGGATGGCGCCCCGTTCAACTGGGAGGACAGTGAATTCTGGCAGACGGAGGCTGCCAGAAGGAGGACCATGGCGATGCAGTCCATTGTTCTCTCACTGACCGAAAATGCGGAATCACAGCGTGTCCAGCTGTATGTGGCGGATGCAGATGATGAAATTGGTCAGCGTCTTCAGATGGCCTGGTTTGATCCTGCGGTGACCGATCCGCAGATCTATCTGGGGGCATGCGGTCGGGATGAACGGATCTGTCTCAGTGCGCACAATGCCATGCAGGCGGTTATGACGGCATGGAAACAGCATGACTGGGCAAGCCTTTCCATATTTCTGAACCGTCGGTCCGGAGGAATTCTGGATGAGGAAGCCGTCGGAGAAAAAATGGAGACGCTGGGGATTGAACTGCTGGATTATACACTTTCCGAAGGCGTAGTATCACTGGATGGTTCCAGAGCAACGATTGTACTGGACGGGACCATTCAGAGCTCTGTCGGCGAGGTCCTGAACTTTTCCCGGGAGTCCTGTCTGCTGATTCGGGAGGACGACAACTGGACCATTGAGTCGACAACGCTCGACCGGATAATGGTCAGAGATTGAGGTGATGGAGATGGCGGTACGGCGTAGTTTCTGTCTGATTCTGCTGTTTCTTTTGCTGCTGTGCCTGAGCGGTTGTACTTCCGTATTGGAAGAGAGCAGACCGCTTCCGGAGCTCCCGGAAATCAAAGCAGGGACAACATGCCCCATGTCAGATGAGCAGGTAGAGGAGACGTTTACAGCGACGCTTTGCTTCCTGGACAGCGGGGAGGATCAGCTGATCCGCAATACAAGAGTTCTGACGGTTCACAATGGTGAAAACCGGGCGCAGGTTCTTCTGAATGCGCTGCTTGACGGACCTGAAAAAGAGGAAAAAGGCACGTGGCCGGAAGTGCCAGGAACGTCGAAAGCAAGAACTGAAGTGTCTGGGGAAACGGTGACCGTGCTGCTCCCTGCCCGTTACAGAAGCCTTGAACCTGAAACCCTGTTTGCTGTACGGTATGCCATTGCAGAGTCCTTCATGACAATGCCGGAGACAGCATATGTCAATGTGCTAGTAGGGGAGAGAGAGGAAGGTGTGGATCTGGCAGGATATGTACCTGCGGGAACGTTTACGCACCGGGCACTGGAACGGATCGGAACTGTCTATGCGGAATACGGGGATATCCGTACGAGAGGGGAAACTTTCTCGAGTCTGGTGACACTGTATTTTCCTTCAGAGGGCGGACACTTTCTTCTGCCCGTTATTCGAAAGGTTCGTTTTGACAACGCCTCTCCGATTGAATACATGTATACGCTTCTTCAGGAGCTGGGAAAAGGCGGGGATGTTCCCGGAGGCGATTCAGATTTTCCATGGCCGCTCCGTTTTCTGGATGAGATGCCGGAAATTGTACGGGATCATCATGGAAAAGATCGAGTCATGACACTTTTCTTTTCTGAAGACCTGCCGAACGCACTGGAAAAGGCAAAAGTCAGCAGGGAAATCTGGATTGGAATGATTGCTCAGACATTGCTGACCTTTGTTCCAAATGTGGACGGTCTTGAAATCAGCATAGGCAGAAAAATTGTCAATGAGGTATCCATGGAAACCCGGGGCGGCGAAGTGATGCGCATTGAAAACGGACTGATTCAGCGGTCTCATTTTGAATATCTCCTGGGTGCCTCAGTAACCGGATACATGGAAAATGAGGCAGGAAACGGTCTGAAGGCGTTCCCCATGGTAGTTCCTGCTGAGGGAGGGGAGAATGCCCATGTACTGCTGGCTGCACTGCTTGATGCACCTGAGGCGGAGCTGATCATGCCGGAGGGGGCGTCCGGGGCGGATGTGCTGGCGGTACGTATGGAACGGCGCCGTCAGGTTGTCAATCTCTCCAGAAGCTTTCTGCAAGGGCTTGAGAAGATGACGCCGGACAAACGCCGCCTGTGTATCTTTTCGATGGTCAACACGCTGACGGAGGGACGGAAGGATCAGGTGATCTTCTTTTTTGGCGGTGCACAGGCGAATGCTTTGGATGGACTTGAGATGAGAGGAAGTTTTACGCGGGCAACCGGAATGATCCGCTGAATTGCTGCAACGGTGTCCCGGACATGCTGGGGGATCTCTCGGAGGAACGGAATGGAAAGAAAAGAGCTTTTTAAAAGTATTGAGGCCGGCAGCATATGTCCGGTGTACTGTTTTTACGGTCCGGAGGCCTATGTCCGCAAGCAGGCGGAGCGTAAACTGGTGGAGAAGCTGCTGCAGCCGGGAATGGAAATGATGAATCTGAGTGTTCTTACCGCTCCCGGAATCAGCCAGATCATAGAAAGCTGTGAAGTACTTCCCTTCATGGGGGACTACCGTCTGGTCATTGTCCGGGAGTTCAGCATGCTCGGAAAGGATGCCGGGGGCAAGGAAAAAGGAAAAGGAAAAGAGAGCGGAGATTCAAAAGGAAAGGAAAAAACGGATGAGTCGGATGAACTGATCCGTTATTTCGGGCAGATGCCGGAGACGACCTGTCTGCTCTTTGATGCCGGTGATGGGTTTGACAAACGGAAGAAACTGGGAAAGACGGTCAGCGGTCTTCCGGGCTGTGTTGAGTTTCAGATGCTGGACGGCGATGAACTTCAGAGGTGGATTCAGAAAACGGTCAAAGGTATGGAAGCGTCCATTAGCAGGGAAGCAGGGGAACGGCTGGTTTTCCTGAGCGGGCGTGATCTGACCAATCTGAACACGGAACTGATGAAACTGAGCGCGTATGCGGGTACCGACGGGACCATCCGTGAGGAAGATGTGGACAGGCTGGCGACCAGAACCAGCGAAGCACGGGTCTTTGAAATGATCGAAGCGTTGTTTGACGGAAAAACAGAGGCTGCTTTTTCCCAGACAGATACACTGCTCCTCTCCGGGGAAAGCCGGCTGGGAATTCTTGCTCTGATCACGCGTCAGATACGTCAGATGCTGTTTGCAGTTGCAATGACTGAAATGCGGCGCAGTTCCGGTGAAATAGCAAAATCAGTGGGGATCAATTCGTATTTTCTCGGAAAAACCGTGGGGAAGGCTAAAGTGATTGGAACTGCGACTCTGAAGGCCTGCCTTGAGCGTTGTATTTCAACGGATTATGACATTAAGAGAGGCGTCCTGCGGGAGGAAAACGGATTTGACCGCCTGATGCTGGAGATGGCACAGATCGCAACAAAGCGTAACAGCCGCTGAATCAGGCATTTTCGGAAGGTCTTGGCCGGGGATCAGAGAAAGAAGCTGTGCCCGGCCTGTTTCTGTTGCCGTCAGGAGGAAAAAACCGGAACGAAAGATCATTTCCCTCTGTCGTCCTCCGGGATAACCCCTTTTTTAAGGGTGGCGGCAGATGACCGGTATATAGTTTCCATGTCCTGAACCGCTGTATCATTGGACGGTCTGCAGTGAGGTCTGATATGCTGTCACGAAACAGGCAGAATGGATCATTAACGGAAATGATCTGCCGATGCGGCCGAGGCCGAAGCTCAGTAAACAGATTGCACAGAAAATCTTTTTTCCCTATTGCAAGCATGTAAGCAGTGATGTATAATTTGCGCGAATTTTGAGGAGTAATCCCGGTTCAATCTGAAAACCGAGTTGAGGTGGAAATAATGCGTTTTGTCAAATGTCCCAGGTGTGAACTCAATTATATTCCGGAAAATGAGGAATATTGCCCTGTTTGCAAACGAGAGATGAAAGGCGAACGCCATGAGGATCCGATCGAACTTTGTTCAATCTGTAACGAGAATCCGGTAATGCCGGGCCGTGATGTCTGCTATGAATGTTACAAGGAACTGACGCAGCAGCAGGCACGACCCAACACGAATGATGATGTGGACAGCGAGGATCAGGAAGTCGATATCGGTATGGAGGATGTGACGGATATCGAGGAAATTGATCTTGGCGATATGACCGACTCGGATGTGCCGCCGGAAATCGGGGTACAGCTGTCCCTTGAAGAGGAACAGAGCAAGGAACTGGATATGAACGTGGATGATGAGGAGACGGAGTTCGAGGACAACTGATTCCGTTACATTTCGAGAAAAGAACTGCAGAATACTGTATCGGGGCCGGTTCCGGCATCGGGACGGACTGATTTGCTGAAGGAGGCACCGGAGTGAGAATATGGGCAATTGGAGATCTGCATCTGCCGGGTGGAGATAAAAAGCCCATGGATATCTTCGGTACTCACTGGAAAAACCATTTTGAACGTATCTCTGAGGACTGGCGCCGGAAAGTGTCCGAAAAGGACATCGTCCTGATTCCGGGGGATATTTCCTGGGCGATTACGTTGGATAATGCGTTGGAGGACCTGTACAGGATTGCACAGCTTCCGGGAACAATCGGCATTCTGAAAGGAAATCATGATTTCTGGTGGAATTCTCTGACGCAGTTGCGAATGCGTCTGCCGGATAATATGTTTGCCATTCAGAATGATGCTTTCCGCTTTGAAAACGTGATTGTTGCAGGAACACGCGGATGGACGGTTCCTTCCTGCGGACAGAATGATGAAAAGGTAGTCAAAATCTATAAGCGGGAGGTTCAGCGTCTGGCCTTCTCACTGGATCGGGCAAGAAAGCTGAAAGGTGAGGATCAATGCACTATACTTGTCATGATGCATTATCCGCCGATTACACAGGAAACACTCAAAACCGGAACCGGTTTCACAGAACTTCTCAGAAATGCTGGAATAAGGGAATGCATTTATGGACACCTGCATGGGAATTCGATTGGAAATGCCGTACAGGGTGTGGTAGATGGGGTTCGATACGATCTGGTCAGCTGTGATGCGCTGGGCTTTGAACTGATGGAAGTGCCGGTGCAACTGACAAATACAGTACAGGATTCGGAATGACGCGGCAGCGTCATTCTTTTTGTTTTTTCGGAACAGCCTTATGCCGGGAGATCAGCTGCTGTAAGAACAGGTTAATTCCAATTCTGTCCAGGAAGTCCGGTCAGGGGAACACAGAATACTGAAAAGTGCCGGGAACGGCTGAGAGACGGCATGTTATCACCACTTTACCTTTGATCAGCAGGAAGAGCTCTTCTCCGGTCCTGTACAATGCGGGACCGGGGAAGGGCTTTTTTCCTCTGTTCCAGAGAATAAAAGAGGATGTATGATACGGTGGAATTGTTAAATTTTCGTTATAAATATGAGACAAAATATGTATAGTATAGTGTTTCTGCTGAAGTTCGATACAATATATGGTGTACAAAACAAAGAAGCATCTGAAAAAACCTTAAATATTACGAAAAATATTAAAAAAGTGTTACGATTTCATTGGTAAAATGCAGGATAGCCTCCATCCCGGTCTATTGCGCAGTGGAGAAAAATGGTGTAAAGTAATGGAAAAGGGAGTTATGTGGAAGCTCAGAGCAGGTGGAGGCAGCGCTGAATGGGAAAAGCATTGGTTTTCGGATCATATGATCATTCCCTCGACAGCAAAGGCCGTGTTATTATTCCTGCTTCATATCGTGAAGCACTCGGTGATAATTTTACCATTACCATTAACCCGAACAAGACAGCGATCGCTCTCTATCCTGAAAAAGAATGGGAAGAGCAGCTTGAGCGTCTTTCCTGCATCAATCCCATGGACAGAATGGGGATGCAGTATATGCGTTTTGTCATGAGTGTCTCTTTTCCGGATAATACGATGGATGCACAGGGAAGGATTCTGATTCCGACGAAACTTCGAAATGCAATTGGTCTGACAAAGGATATTGTCTTTGTCGGGGTCAATAACTATATTGAAATATGGAATGCCGATGCATACAGTACATATGATAAGGCAATTGAAAATAACTTTGACGCCGTTGCTGACTATGTGTTCGAGCATTACAGCGATTCAAAAAACTGATTTGCAGATGGGGGTCTGCAAATGAAAAAAGTACACTGATCTGTACAGAGTGAGGGAGGGGAACTCTAATGCAGAATCAGCCCAAACGGGGAACACGCGGACGATATGTATCTGCAGGAGCAGTTTTTGACAGGGAAGCGGATCTTTATATAGCAAGAGAAATGCCAGGCAGTTCCAGGGAGAATCTGCTGGATAATGCCTATGAAACCCGTTATACGGAGAGCCCTGAACCGGTACTTGCTGAAAAACAGCAGACTGTGGAGAAAAACAGTGCAGTACATATGGGCCCTCTGGATGTTCTGCTTCGGGAAATTAGGAAAGACCGGATTTCTGCAGCGCTCTGCGCCATTCTTTTTGTGTTGTTTGTCGGACTGGGAATTCTCTATGTTTCCAAGACGATGCAGATACGGAAGGATATTCAGGCAATAGATGTTTTCCGAACCAATGAAAGCTTTTTCATGGAAAAAAATGTTGAACTGGAACGGCAGCTTGAGCAGGCCCGGAGTGCGACCCGGATACGGAATCAGGCACAGAACAACCTCGGGATGCTCAGACGTGAAAAAGCGGATATTCGGGAAATCTACATTCAGCTTCCGGAAGATGAGGAGGAGAGTAAGCAGAATATGCAGGCAGAGACAAAGTTTGAACTTTTGGACGCTCTGCTGAATCTGATTGGAATCTTCTGACTTACCCGGGAATAATTAAGCAGTCAGATGCCTCCCCGCATATAGATTCCCGATAAGGGAATGATGTGAGGAGGCAATTTTCTTCCATTCGCATTTTCTGCGGTGGACTTCCGCCGTACGAGCGGAGGGCGCAATAGAAGGAGCGACTACATGCAGTTATCATCGTTAATTCAGGATGTCATTGAAGTCGTTGAAATCGTTCGGGAATCAGAGAATCCGGAGATAGAGACTCTGATTGCAGATTCACGCCAAAAATGCAGGAACGGTCTCTTTTTCTGTATCTCCGGAGGCCGGGTGGATGCGCATACCTTTGCACCGCAGGCTGTTGAAAACGGCTGTGTGGCTATTGTCTGTGAGAGACGTCTTGAGGTCAGCGTTCCCCAGATTATTGTGACAGATACAAGAGCGGCGATGACAAGGATTGCTGCAGCGTTCAATGGACATCCCGAAAAGCGGCTTCGCCTGGTAGGAATTACCGGAACGAAGGGAAAAACTACAACCACATATCTTTTCAAGAGCATTTGCGAAGCAGCAGGAGTGACCTGCGGGATTATCGGAACGACTGGATGCATAGCCGGCAGAACGAAGCTTCCAAGCAAGCTGACTACACCGGATCCGATAGAAATGTTTCAGATTCTTCGGAAAATGGCCGATGCCGGTGTTCAGATTGTCTGCATGGAAGTCAGCGCACATGCGCTGTATCTGCGCAAACTTGCCGGAATACGGTTTGAGGCGGCAGCTTATACGAATCTTTCCCAGGACCATCTGGATTTTTTCGAAACCATGGAGAATTACTTCAAGGCCAAGCGAATTCTGTTCAACAGTGGTATGGTCAAGAATGCAGCAATTAATGTGGATGAGGAAACTGCCGGAACAGTGATCGAGGAACTCTCGTGTCCTTATGTGACATACGGTATCAGTGCAAAAGCGGATCTATATGCCAGAGATATCGAGATTACCGAAAGTTCGGTCTCTTTTAAACTGAAGCTGCGTGATGTGCCGGGAATGCGGATTCATCTTCTTCTCACAGGAATGTTTAATGTATACAACGCGCTTGCAGCAGCTTCTCTGTCAATGATCATGGGATTCTCCATTGATCAGATCAAGACAGGCCTTGAATCGCTGGTATCCGTTCCGGGACGCGTGGAAATGCTGCCTACCAATACGCCTTACCGGATGATTCTTGATTACAGCCATTCTCCGGATGCACTTTCCAATATTCTCAAAACTGTCCGTGAATTCTGCCGGGGCAGGATTATTCTGGTCTTTGGATGCGGCGGAGACAGGGATAAGGGCAAGCGGGAAATGATGGGCAGAATTGCGGGTGAAATGGCCGACTTTTCCATTCTGACCAGTGACAATCCGCGGTTTGAGGATCCATATGTGATTCTTCGCGCCATTGAAGCAGGCATCCGTCCGACTGAGGCGGACTATGAGGTGATTGAAAACCGCAGAGAAGCCATCCGTCAGGCAATGGAAATGGCAGTCGGTGGAGATATTATTGTTCTTGCCGGCAAGGGTCATGAAACTTATCAGGATATCGCCGGTGTGAAACATCCTTTCGATGAAAAAGAGGTTGTGCAGGAACTTCTTGCTGAAATGGCAAAGGATGAATCCAACAGAACTGAGGGTTGATTATGCACAATACGATACTTGCAGTTTTTCTTTCTTTCGTATGCGGCATTGTGCTGGGACGGATTCTGCTTCCTATTCTGCATAAGCTGAAATTCGGCCAGAATATCTATGAACTGGCACCGGAGGCACATAAGAAAAAACAGGGAACACCGACGATGGGCGGTCTGGTGATTGCAGGTGCAGCTCTTCTCTCAGGCTGCATTTTCGGCTTTCTCTCGGAGGGCAGCAAGGGAATACTGGTAGCGATGTTTGTTCTGGCGCTGGCGAATATGGGTATTGGCTTTGCAGATGACATGACAAAGATCCGTCATAAGGAAAATAAGGGCCTGACACCGAGACAGAAACTGATCATCCAGACGGTGGTTGCCGTGGCTTTTTCAGTCTGGTGTTATTTCAGCCCTGCAGTGGGATCCTCTATTCGTATTCCGTTCTTCAGAGCAGAACTGAATCTCGGAATTCTTTACATTCCCATCACAGCCTTTATTATTGTCGGGACGACGAACAGTGCCAATCTGCTCGATGGACTTGACGGGCTTCTGACCTCGGTCAGTTATGTGGATTTTGCTTTTTTCAGTGTCCTTGCCGGAATGCTGGGAGAATCGGCTCTCGGAGCCGGATGCGGTGCAATTGTGGGAGGATGCTTTGCATTCCTGTACTATAATGCGTTCCCGGCACGGATGTTTATGGGGGATACAGGTTCGATGTTTCTTGGCGGTGCAGTGTCGGCGGCAGCTGTGCTGACGCGCCAGCCGCTGATTCTGCTTCTGGTAGCCTTCTGGATGATGATGTCCAGTATTTCGGATCTCATTCAGTTTGCGTATTTCAGAGCGACGCATGGGAAACGCTTTTTCAAGATGGCTCCCATCCATCATCATTTCGAACTGTGCGGAATTCATGAATCGAAGATCGTTGTGATCTATACGGTGACGACAATTCTGCTTTCACTGCTTGCCTTTGTGGGTATAGCCGGGTAAAAAACTGAAAATGTAAAATGCCGCCCGGCAGGGAATCCTGCCGGGCGGCAAAGGAGTTTTGAAGATGGAGAGTTTTACTGGACGCCGGATACTGATTGTCGGACTGGCACGCAGCGGTGTCTGTGCGGCAAAAATGCTTTGTGAACTGGGTGCATCGGTAACGGTTAATGATATGAAAACAGCAGAGCAGCTGGGTATGGAAACCATGGCTGCTCTGAATAGTCTTTCCTGTCGTCAGGTACTCGGAACATCACCGGATGCACTGCTTGATGAGACAGACATGATGGTTATCAGCCCCGGTATTGCCTATGCAAAGCTGTTTGTTCAGGAAGCGGTACGGCGTGGAATTGAAGTAGTGGGTGAACTGGAACTGGGATTCCGCGTGCTGAACGGACGCCTTGTTGCCATCACCGGAACGAACGGAAAGACAACGACGACAACGCTGACAGGTGAAATCTTTAAGGCGACCGGAAAGCATACGCTGGTATGCGGGAATATCGGTTATCCAATTACTGCAGAGGCGCTCACTATGGGAGCAGATGATGTGACGGTAGCAGAGGTCAGCTCCTATCAGTGTGAGACCATTTCCCGGTTCCATCCGAACGTGGCAGCCTGCCTCAATATTACCGAGGATCACCTGGTGCGGCATGGGGATATGAAAACGTATATTGCCATGAAGCACCGTATCTTTGAAAATCAGACCAGACATGATGCGGCGGTTTTCAATTATGATGATCCGGAGTGCCGGGAAATGGCAAAAGATCTGAAGTCGCACATTTTCTGGTTTTCAAGAAAGGAAAAGGTTTCCTGCGGTGCCTATGTGGAAGACGGGATGGTGATGTTCCGGATAGATAAACCGCATGCTGTCTGTCGGGTGGATGAGATTCGCATTCCCGGACCGCATAATCTTGAAAATGCACTGGCGGCTGTTGCCATCACCGGAGCACTGGGCGTATCGCCTGAAATCATGCGCGAAGTGCTGAGGACATTCCCGGGTGTCGAACACCGCATTGAAACCGTTCGGACACTGGACGGTGTTACATTCATCAATGATTCCAAAGGGACTAATGTCGATTCAACGCAAAAGGCGATTGCGACAATGACGAAACCGACGGTATTGATACTTGGCGGAAGTGATAAGAAGGTTTCCTTCAGACCTCTGGCACAGACGCTTCTTGAATCTCCTCAGATTATTCATTGCGTCCTGATCGGCGATACGGCTGAGCAGATTCGTACAGCGATTGAGGAAGTGGGAATCCACAGCTATACGATGGCCGGATATGATTTTGATCATGCACTGACTGTTGCAAGAGAACATGCTCCGGAGGGAGGATGCGTACTTCTTTCACCGGCCTGTGCCAGCTTTGACATGTTCAAGGATTT
>CACXHF010000277.1 GCA_902767305.1 uncultured Eubacteriales bacterium | reverse complement strand
GCGGTAACCGCAGGAACGCTGATTGTCACCAGTCTGAGTGCCTATGCCTATGAGCGTCTCCCCTTCAAAGGCGGAAAACAGATCTTCTGGGCTCTGATGTACATCAGCATGTTCCCGAACGTGGTCAATCTTCTGCCCATGTTCCGCATCTCCAATGCCCTCGGATGGGTGGATAATCTGAACGCCCTGATCTGGCCGTCCCTGGCCGGCGTTTTCAACATTTTCCTCATCCGGAACTTCATGAAAGGCATCCCGAAAGATCTGGATGAAGCCGCTTCCATTGACGGTGCCGGCAGTCTGCAGATCTATTTCCACATCATCCTCCCCTCCATTGCCCCGGTCATGATCGTCGTCGGTCTTTTCGCCTTCAACGGTGCCTGGAACGACTTTCTGTGGCCCGCCATCATCCTGACCAATCCCATGAACCAGACCCTGACCCCCGGTATGCGGCTGCTCAGCGGTCAGTATGAACAGAAATGGGCGCATATGATTGCCTCCTGTCTGGTCAGCATGCTTCCGCCTCTCATCCTCTATCTTTTCGCACAGAAGTATTTTCTGGCCGGTATTTCCGTTCAGGCGGGCGTCAAGGGATAAAGCAAAAACCTGTTCTGCAGATCAGAACAGGTTTTTCTGTTATCCACAGTTTTCCCGTCCTCTGCCCGTTTTCTGTGGAAAACCGTCTGAAAAAGACGTCCGAAAAACCCGTTTCCGGGTTTGTTTTTTGCCGGCAGAAATGATAGAATGCATTGATCTGAATGCTGCATTCCGTATCAACCGATCTCCCTTTTACATGCTGAACAGGAGCCAAAATGAAATCTCTTTTCAAATATCTGAAACCTCATCTGCTGATCATCCTGGGCGTCATGCTGATCAAGCTGGCCGGAACTGCCCTTGAACTCCTGATTCCCTACGTCATGGAGCATCTCATTGACAATGTTGTCCCTCTCAGACAGTTTCCTCTCATCTGCCTCTGGGGCGGGTGCATGCTGCTCCTGGCCTTTGTGGTCCGTCTGCTCAACGTCAATGCCAACCGGCTCTCGGTCCGTACGGCCAGACGGTGCATCTATTCCATCCGGCGGGATCTGTTTCATACTGCACTGAATCTGACCGGAAACCAGATGGACCGGATCACGCTGCCCTCGCTCATTTCCCGCATGACCTCAGATACGTACAATGTGCAGAGCTTTATCCAGTCGGTGCAGACCATTGGCATCCGTGCTCCCATCATGCTCATCGGCGGAATTGCCGTCACGCTTTCCATGGACCGCGGTCTGGCCCTGATTCTGTGTATCATGGCACCTGTTATGATCGCTCTGGTGATTCTCATCTCCATCCGCGGCATTCCGCTGTACAACAGGGTTCAGCAGGGCATGGACCAGATCGTGCGGATCATGCGGGAAAACATCTCCGGAATCCGTGTCGTCAAAGCCCTTTCCAAGGAGCCCTATGAAACCAGCCGTTTTTCCGCAGTAAACCAGGAAACTGCCCGGCGGGACATCCGTGCCAGCGTCACCATGGCCATGCCCGGCCCGATTGTCACCCTGTTTCTCAACATCGGCCTCACGCTGGTGGTAATTCTGGGCGCCCATCGGGTCAATGCCGGTGTGACAAAACCGGGCGTAATTCTGGCTTTTCTTACCTATTTCAACATGATTATGATGGGCGTCATGGGCCTGAACCGGATCTTCATGATGCTCTCCAAAGCCAATACCTCCGCCGGACGGATCGGAGAGGCCATGCACATGCCGGAGGACCTGCCGGTTCTCCCGCCGGAACAGGGCGCCGTCACGGACCGCAGCGGCTACATCGTCTTCGATCACGTCACCTTCGCCTATGACACGGAGAGTTCCGGCCGTTCCCCGGAGAGCGGCAAGGCCTTTGCCGGTGAAAAGCGGCAGAACTGTCTGGAGGACATCGACTTTACCCTCAGGAAGGGCGGTTCTCTCGGGATTATCGGTGCCACGGGAAGCGGCAAAACCAGCATCATTCAGCTGCTCATGCGGTTTTATGATCCGTCCAAAGGCCATGTCTTCATTGACGGCAGGGATGTGCGCACCCTGGACAAGGACGACCTGCACAGACGGTTCGGCGTCGTCTTCCAGAACGATGCCCTGTTTGCCGAGTCCATCCGGGAGAATATCGTTTTCGGCAGAGCAGTGGATGAGGAGCAGCTGTCGCAGACCCTCCGGGACTCCATGGCTGATGAATTTGTCTCTGCCTATGAGGACGGTGTCGATCATCTCTCTGCCATTCACGGCATGAATTTTTCCGGAGGACAGAAGCAGCGTCTGCTGATTGCCAGAGCTCTGGCCGCCAGACCGGAGATTCTCATTCTGGACGATGCCTCCTCCGCGCTCGATTACCGGACAGATGCCCGTCTCCGTCAGGCCATCCGGGATCATCACAGCGACAGCACCCTGATCGTCATCGCCCAGCGCGTCAGCTCCATCATGAACATGGATGAAATTCTGGTGCTGGACGAGGGACGGATGATCGGCCGGGGCACGCATGCCGAGCTGCTTGAAAGCTGCCCGGCATACCGGGAAATTCATGAAACACAGATGGGGGAGGTGGACTGAGATGGCCAGACGGGATTCCATCATGACAAAGCCGAAAGATTCCCGGGGCACTTTCCGCCGTCTTCTCCGTTTTCTCGGTCCTTTCCGTTACATGATTCTCTTTGCAGCGGTCCTCTCCATCCTGTCCAATTTTCTCTCCCTCCTCGGACCGAACCTGGCAGGTTCGGCCATCAATGAGGTCGCCGCCGGAAAAGGAAATGTCCGGTTCGACCGGGTCTATTCCTACGCCTTCCGCATGCTCCTGTGTTATGTGTCTGCCTCCGTTCTGAGCATGGTCATCAGCATTACCATGGTCCGCATCTCCAAGCGTTTTGCCTTTCATATGCGGCAGGAGGTCTTTGAAAAGCTGATGCGCCTGCCCGTTGGATTCTTTGACCGGAATCAGGCCGGGGATATCATCAGCCGCGTCTCCTATGACATCGACGTCATCAGCACCTGCATGGCCACGGACATCGTCTCCATCCTGACCAGCGTGGTCATGGTCCTCGGCTCCCTGGTGATGATGATTTCCATTTCCCTTCCCCTGTCCGCCGTGGCCCTGATTACCGTTCCGGCCTCCATTCTGTACACCGCCCGCATGCGGAAAATCACGCAGCCGCGCTTTGTGCGCCGGTCAAAAAACTACGGCATCATGAACGGTTTCGTGGAGGAAATGCTTTCCGGACAGAAAACCATTCTGGCCTATGCGCATGAGGACGCCGTGGATGAACGCTTTGACACCATTAATCAGAATGCTGCACAGGCCTATTACGACGCCGATTCCATCGGATCGACCATCGGGCCCACCATGGGCTTTATCAACAATACCTGCCTCAGCCTCATTGCCTTCTTCGGTTCCATTCTGTACCTGTACCGCCTGATTTCTCTTGGCTCCATCTCCTCCTTTGTCCTCTACTCGAGAAAATTCTCCGGACCCATCAACGAGGTCGCCAATATCATCAACGAACTGTTCTCCGCTCTGGCTGCTGCTGAACGGGTTTTCAGTCTGCTGGATGAGGAAGAGGAACCGGCAGACCTGCCGGAAGCCGTTTCGCCGGAAACGATCGCAGGCGATGTGGAACTGCAGAATGTCGTATTCGGCTATACGTCCGAGAGGACCATTATCCACAATCTCTCTATTTCCGCCCCTGCCGGACATCTCATTGCCATTGTCGGACCGACCGGTGCCGGCAAAACCACCATCATCAATCTGCTGATGCGCTTTTACGACGTCCGCAGCGGAAAGATCCGGGTAGACGGAACCGATATCCGCACACTGACACGGCACTCTCTCCGCTCCGCCTATGAGATGGTTCTGCAGGATACCTGGGTTTTCCGGGGGACGATCTTCGAAAACATCGCATACGGAAAAGAAAACGCCACCCTGGAGGAAGTCGTCCGGGCCGCAAAGGCAGCACACATTCATCCCTTTATCATGCGGCTGCCGGAAGGCTACGAAACCATTATCTCCGAAGATGGCGGGAATATTTCAAAAGGACAGAAGCAGCTGCTCACCATTGCAAGAGCCATGCTCAGCTCCCATTACGACAATTCCAACATGCTGATTCTCGATGAGGCGACCAGTAATGTGGATACCAGCACCGAACGTGCCATTCAGACCGCCATGCGCGATCTGATGCGGGAGAAGACCTGCTTTGTCATTGCCCATCG
>CACXHF010000276.1 GCA_902767305.1 uncultured Eubacteriales bacterium | reverse complement strand
TGCATGTGATGATCATCAACATTCTCCTCCTTCACCGGCCGGAACGTTCCAAGTCCTACATGAAGGAGAACCGGGACAACATCGATTCCCTTTTCGCGAATACACTCAAGAAGTTCCGGCGTAAAATGAAGACCGGCAGTAGGCGCCGCTGCACTTCCGTCTGTTCTGGCATAAACCGTCTGATACCGGTTCCGGTCCTCAAGGCGCTCATGAATATAAGGAGGAAGAGGCATCTGACCGAGTTCGTCCAGAATCTCTTCAAAAACTCCGTCCCAGGAAAAACGGACGGTTCTTCCTCCGTCTTCCCCTATGCTCAGGATCGTCGCCTTCAGTTTTCCCTCGCCAAAGATGAATTCTGCTCCGGGCTTAGCTCGTTTTCCCGGTTTCAGAATTACTTCCCAGTCCGTCAAGTTTAGACGTTTCAGAAGCAGAAATTCAATTGCACCTCCGGTCTCAGCTTTCACACCGTAAAGTCGTGCCGGGATGACACGTGTTTCATTAACAACCAGTACATCCCCCGGATTCAGATACTCAATAACGTCATGGAAAATACGATGTTCAATTGTACCCGTCTTTCGGTCTATCACCATCAGCCGGGAGGAATCCCGTGGATAAACCGGTTTCTGTGCAATCAGTTCCTCAGGCAGATCATAATAGAAATCACTGGTTTTCATTTTTTATCTCTCCATCCAGCATGGACAGCTGGCCCTGTGCCACCGTCTCCAGGACATACGTTTTCGGTACGGGCAGTTTCATATGCTCATACGCCGCCTTTGTGCAGATTCTTCCCCGGGGTGTTCTCATCACAAATCCCAGCTGCATCAGATAGGGCTCCACAACATCTTCTATGGTGATGGCATCCTCTCCTGTCGTTGCCGCCAGCGTATCAAGTCCAACCGGCCGTCCTTCAAACTTCACCATCATTGTGGTCAGAATTTCCCGGTCCACCCGATCAAGTCCCAGATCATCCACCTGCAGGAGTTCCAGTGCTTCTTTCGCCATTGCCCTGGTAATAGTTCCGTCTCCGCGAACCTGTGCATAGTCCCGCACACGTCTGAGTAGACGGTTGACAATGCGTGGAGTTCCTCTGCTGCGGCCTGCAATTTCGCGGATTCCATCTTCCTCGTATTTGATGTTCAGTACTTTTGATGAATGCTTGATGATTTTCATCAGTTCTTCCGTCGTGTACATCTGAAGCCTGAACAGAATACCGAAGCGGTCTCTCAGAGGCGCAGAAAGAGAACCTGCTCTCGTAGTTGCACCAATCAGCGTAAATTTCGGCAGATCAAGACGTATACTTCTTGCACTCGGTCCTTTACCGATCATAATGTCCAGCGCGAAATCCTCCATCGCCGGATACAGAACTTCCTCAACTGCATGAGAAAGCCGGTGTATTTCATCGATAAACAGCACATCCCCACTGGAGAGGTTCGTCAGAAGACTTGCAAGGTCTCCTGCCCGTTCTATGGCAGGGCCGCTGGTCACGCGTATATTCTGTCCCATTTCGGCTGCAACAATGGCTGCAAGCGTCGTCTTTCCCAGTCCTGGAGGTCCGTACAGCAAAATATGATCCAGGGAATCATGTCTTTCTCTCGCTGCCTGAATATAAATGTTCAGGCTGTCCTTGACAACCTGCTGTCCCACATATTCAGTCAGTGTTTTCGGACGGAGACTTTTCTCCTGTTCATCCTCCTGTTCCTTGAATCCCCCGGTAACCAGTCTTTCATCTTCCATATGGATCAATCACCATTCCTGTCCATCATATTCTCTGCAGATCATTCCGGTAATCCGCTCAAAGCGATCCGATCTGCCGCAGTGCCAGCATAATCAGCTGATTCGTTTCCGTTGCCTTGTCACGCACCTGATTAATAGCCCGTGCAGCCTCTGCCGCCGTGTATCCAAGTGCCTGAAGAGCCGCCTGTGCCTCTTTTTCCGCACTGGCTGCCGGCTGTCCAGCTGTTCCGGCACCCGCTGCATCCACAGGAACAGTTACATCTGTCTGCTCAATTTTATCTTTCAGTTCCATCGCGATACGCTGTGCGGTCTTCTTTCCGATTCCGGGTGCACGGGCAAGGGATGTAACATCTCCTGTCACAATTGCCACCGAAAGGTCTTTCAGAGAAAGCGCAGAAAGAACACCGAGCGCAGTTTTTGCTCCCACTCCTGAAACAGAACAGAGTCTGCGAAACATATCCCTTTCCTGTTTGGTTGAAAAGCCGTAAAGCTCCATGGCATCCTCACGCACATTCAGAATGGTGTAACAACGCCATTTTTCCCCCGCTGCCGGTGCCGCCGATACTGTCGTCATGGAGCACTGCAGCAGAAAGCCAACGCCGCCGGCATTGACAATTACCTCATTGTGGCCTTTATCCGCAACAATTCCTTCAATAAAATCAATCATCTTTTATCCTCTGACACCGGTCCGCAGTCAGCACGCATCCCCTGCTGCAGCCGGTATTTCCTATTTAATTAAGAACTGCTCTCTGCCTGCACCCGAGTGGGCATGACAGATAGCGCAGGCCACGCCATCCGCCGCGTCATCCGGCTTCGGTATTTCCGGAATATTAAGCAGCATTTTGACCATCATCTGAACCTGATGCTTGTCTGCTCCACCATATCCCACGACTGCCTGCTTAATCTGCATTGGCGTATATTCAAACAGACGGTCCGTATACTCCCTGCATACTGCAAGTGCTACACCACGTGCACCGCCGACCTGAATCCCTGTTGTGACATTCTTGGAAAAAAACAGTTCCTCAAATGCAATTTCCTCCGGTTTGAACGTTTTCAGCAGACTTCTGACTCCAAACATCAGACTCTGCAGCCGTGTCGGAAAACTGTCCCTCGGATACGTCAGCAGCGCCCCGTACTGAACCAGTTTTTCCTTGTATCCGTTGCTCTCAATAACTCCCCAGCCCATTGTGGCCAGTCCGGGATCAATCCCCAGTATTCTCATTTACTCCCCTCCAGACCAGAATCAGTTTATCCTGTTTCACACCACTTGTCAATCCATTCTGCCAGGTCCGGCATCCGAAGACGTTTCCTCTTCCCGTTTTCTCACAAGTGAAAACAAAAAAGGCCGGGGATACTCAGTTTCTGAGCATACCCCCGGCACGAATTCAATTTAATCTTTCGGTTTTCCCGGACATCTCAGTCTGTCTTCCGTCAGCAGAACATTCCAGGCTGCCGGACTCAGAAAGCACGTTCCGAACGAAGAGCCGCTTTCACAATGCGAATACAGCTTCGGCGCAGATCATCCGGTGACAGATCACAGTTTCCGCATCCATGAAGAGCCCGTTCAATTTCAGACTGATCGCTGATTCTTCCCGGCATGATCAGGTCATTTCCAGCCCGAATGCATTTGGCCGCAGAGGATCCATGTCCGGTATTGGTTGTAGTCCAGTCGGTCATGATCAGTCCATCAAATCCCCATTCCTCCCGGGCAAGCACTGTACAGAGATCACGGCTGTTTGCCGTATGAACACCGTTAATCCGGTTGTAGCTGGTCATCATTGCCACAGGATGACTGTTCTTCACAGCAATCTCAAACCCTTTCAGGTAGAGCTCACGCAGTGTCCGTTCCGTCACATTCGCACTGACTCCCATCCGGTTCTCTTCCTGATTGTTGCAGGCAAAGTGTTTGATGGTCGTTCCAAGTCCTTCCGTATTCTGTACACCCCTGGTAATCGCAGCCGCCACCATGCCGGATACAAAGGGGTCTTCCGAATAGTATTCATAATTACGGCCGCAGAGGGGATTGCGGTGGATGTTCATTCCGGGAGCGAGCCACAGCGCCACATGAAACAGCTGCATTTCCCGGGCAATCTGCGCGCCGATCTCCTGCAGAAGCGACAGATCAAACGTCTGTGCCAGCAGTGTTCCTGCGGGAATTGCCGTGGTAAACTGCCAGACTGATTTGGCATTCTCATGGAGTTCCAGTTTACCAAAGAAACGATTCTCAAGCATTTTCAGTCGGTTCAGCCGGTAAACGGATCCATCCTCCGGGTTAATCTCGTAATGAATCTGCAGCCGCAGTCCTGCAGGCCCGTCTGCCATTGTCATTCCAGGAATTCCCTTATCCGCATACTCGACCGTCTCCCCGGCCGCACCCGGTACTTTTTTTCCCGAATCACCGATCATCTCTCCGGAGAACGGGCCAAGAGCACCGACAACCAGGTCAATCTGTTCCTTTTCTGTCAACGTATTCACGCGTCTTTGCGCTTCGCGTTCAACTACATCCCCGCCATCCGGACTGGCTGATGCGCACTCCGCCCGGCATGCCTCAACAGCTTCCCGGCTCACCTGAAGGATCTGAACCATTTCAAGCTTCTTCCGGATCCATTCATCACGACAGCGGATCTGCTCATCCGTCGGTTCAATCTCCCGAATCGAGGTCAGCTGTTCACAGATTCTGCGAACACGCGTGATTTCCTGCGTTTCCCCTACTTCAAGTGCCAGAATTCCCTTCCACTCCGTACAGCCAAGCAGCAGCAGGTATATTCCCTTTTCCAGCACATAGGCTCCAGGACCTTCTCTGAAAGAGAGCATCTGGCCCAGAGTAACATCGAGCTGTACGGTTTCTGATTCACCAGGCTTAAGAACGCCCGTCTTTCCAAAGGCCGCAAGCCGTCTGAATTCCTTCTTCTGCTCTGCCATCGGGCAGGCTGCATAGAGAAGGACCGCATTTGCACCGCTGACAGATCCCGTATTCGTTACGGAAATGCCGACCTGAACACGATTTCCTTCCATCTTTGCGCTCACACACTTTTTGCTGAATGTGGTGTAAGACAGACCGTAACCAAACGGATATCTCGGCTTTACACCGAAGCTATCAAAATACCGGTATCCCACATAAATGCCATCCGTATACTCCTCTTCAATGACATTCCCGTTCCGGTACGAAAAAGCAGCACTTGACGGATAATCCAGATACTGGCATGCCCAGGTATCCGTGAGACGTCCGGATGGATTCACTGCCCCGGTAAGAATATCCGCCGCCGCACTGCCTGAATCACATCCCGCCTGGCCCATCAGAAGAACTGCAGAAACGGGGTATCTGTCAAGCACGGAAAGATCCATTACCCCACCGACGTTCAGCAGCAATACCAGCGGTTTCCCGGAGGATGCCAGCAACCTGATCTGTTCTTCTTCATATTCGGTCAGATAATAATCTCCCGCTTCCTCCCTGCGGTCCGCTCCCTCTCCGGAAATGCGGGACAGTACATAGATAAGAACCTCCGCATCTGCGATATCCTCCGGACGGATCGGTACTGAGGGTGTCTCCAGTGTAAACCGGACATGCGCATCATACAGCTTTTCCGTATCCTTCTCAGGACCGGCTGCTTCATAAATCCGATTCATCCATTCATTCCACAGACGGTCATACTCAGCATCCAGCGCATCCAGATAGGTCCGGTTTGACAGTCTGATGCCCGCCTGTTCCATTCCCTCCGCCACACTCACAACATGCCTGCTGTTGACATCTCCGCTTCCCGTCCCACCCTTTACCGTATGCCGTGCTCCGAGTCCGAAAAGCCCTGCCTTCGTTCCCTGTTTCAGCGGAAG
>CACXHF010000275.1 GCA_902767305.1 uncultured Eubacteriales bacterium | reverse complement strand
CTGCCTGTCAGATGCATCCCGGACTGACTGAACCCGGCAGACTCCGTTCATCTGCAGATTCCCTGTGCAGCACCAGAGGGGAAGTCATCGTCCGGCGCACTGCCGTCACAAAGCGGCCGCAGGCCGTCATTCCGGCTATTTCTCTGCATCCGGAAGGCTGTTCCGGTACATGGACATGTGCCGCATGCCGGAAGTGTCCACGCGCCTTTTCCGGCTGTAAATCACTTTTCCGTTTCCACCTGAATTCCTGTTTTCCCGGATCTTTCCTGCCCCTTCTGAAATCCGTTCCGGAAATCCTGAGCAGGGGGAATCAGACAAGACTTTCCCTCTTTTTTGTCGTATTTTTTTAATGAAGATATTATAAAGATTTTGTGCGGGATACGCAACACTCTCATCAAAATTCTTCCGATTGCTGGAAAAAATCCGACTCCCTCTTCCCCTGAATCCGTCCCGGCGGATCACGTAAATGCTCCTCATCAGGCTGCCGCAGATCCCTTGAATGGACGAAAAATGAGCATTGCGTTCATTGCACACAGGGGAAACGTTTCTGAACCATCGAATATCTGCACGACGACGGAACTGCCTGCCGGACCCTCCCGGGGACTTTTTTTGTTATGATCCGCTTTCCCGGGGCAATACTGACAGGGCTGTGCCCGCATGACCTGCCGGTTTGCCGATGATTTCCATTTTTACGCTGCGCCCGGACTCCTCCTCTTCAGCAGCACTTGAAACTGCACGCCGTCTGCCCTGTTCCCCTGCACATTGTCCGGATGCAGACAGCGCTCTGTCCCCCGGGAGAAAGTCCCGGTGTGGAACTGTCCTTAAGGTGCCAGCAGCATGAACATGCTGACGGACAGATTCATGTGACAGACTGCTGCACTCGACGCTCCCCGGCAGAATCCTCAGCTCTGCATCTGCCATTTGCTCCCACACCATTACGAAGCCTTTCAGAAAACAGTCATCTCTGCTTCTGGAAAACTGCAGACCTTTGCGCAGAAAAAGGACTTCACACCCGCATGCAGTCTGCATGAGACCCTTCCGGAAAAAAAAGAAGGAAGCAGCCTCCTGCATGACTATCCGGTCCCTGAGCTGCACTGCTGTGTCCGCTTCTTTTCGGAATCGGCGAACACAAAAAAAAGCGCATTTGCATGCGCCTGAAGGTTTAAACCGAGGGATATGTCCTGTTCCCGGAGGATTCTGTTTCCCGGGACGCCCGGAGCTCCCCGGAAATCAGGGAGCTGCTGCCGGCCGGCAGATCACATCCGTAAATGAAAGGGTTTTTCTCTTTTCAGATCCTGCCCGGATCAGCATCCTTTTCCGGACATTATCCTGCCGCCGGGCGCTTCAGTTTTGTTCGTACCAGCCATTGATAAACTGCCTTCTGCAGCAGTTTGTTGACCGGTGAAGCCAGGAAAATGGTCAGAACGATGTACAGCCACAGAAAGTTCAGGCTGATAAAGCTGAACAGAATCCGCCCGAGGAGAATGCACAGTACACTGTACGCAATCTGCAGTCCGACGTTTGCCTGATTCAGATCCGCAATGAGATCCACGCCGTCCGAAGAATGCGGCGCATTTTCGATAAAGTCGGCCGCTCCCTCTGCACCCGGACAGCTTCTGAAATCGTCGCAGCATTCCTGTGCCGCACGCTGATAATCCGGTCTGTTCAGGATTTCCCTGACAGCCGCCCGGATTCCGGCTGCCGAATCGTCCTTCAGGGGGATTCCCGCACCGATCTCACGGACTCTCCTGGCAACCGCTTTCTGCTCATTCGTCTGTGCATACAGAACCATCGGCGTCGCCATGTAAAGGCTCTCTGAAACGCTGTTCATCCCGCAGTGAGTAATGAACACATCCGCTCCGGAAAGGATTTCCGGCTGATCCACCTGGTCTGCCGCCCGGATATTTTCCGGCAGTTTTCCAAGGCCGGCGATGTCAACGGTCTTTCCGCAGGAGATGATCACCTCCAGATTTTCCCCCGCAAATGCTTCGATGCATTTTCGGTAAAAATCCGGGCGGTCATTGATGACCGTACCCAGAGCGATGTACACCAGCGGACGTTTATGCGCCTTATCCGGTTTTGTATCCGTCAGCAGAGAGGGCCCTGCAAAAAGATAGTGATCCGAGAAGCTTTCTGCGAAGGGCTGAAACCGCTTTGATGTATATACAACGGAATCCGTCTGATTGTCGCTCTGGATAAGGGCAAACAGCCCCTTCACCTTATAGCCCATCCCCTTCAGCTGATCGAGCTCCTTTGAAACCCTCGGCAGGCCAAAGATCAGCCCGGCCATTTCTCCCGGCGAATTCTTCATGTAAGTCGAGGACATCTGATTGAACGCGAAGGTACTGGTGGAAACGACCATGGGAACATCATACTTCCAGGCATTCAGCTTCCCCCAGAAGCATACGGAATCCGTATAGACGACATCCGGCTTAAACGTCGTGAACTCTCCGTGAAGATATTCATCCATTGCCGCTGTGGTCCGGATATCCTGAACCGCCATTTCCGTGGCGGATACTTTTTTCATCTGTTTCTCTTCCTTCGCGGTCAGCTTCGGAAGATAGTCATCGCAGCACATGAATGCTGCCCCGGTGCGTTCAATTTTTTCCTGAAACTCTCTGAAGGAATAAAAGCGCACCTCATTTCCGCGCCTGACAAGTTCCCTGACAACCGGCAGCATCGGATTGGTGTGACCATGCGCCGGAATACAGAATACGGCAATTCGTTTCATTGCCTCAGCCACCTTTCATAAAACCAGCTGAAACCGTTCATACAGCTCCTGAGTCAGCCGGAG
>CACXHF010000274.1 GCA_902767305.1 uncultured Eubacteriales bacterium | reverse complement strand
TATGAATTTTACGGGTTCAGATACAGATTTGACTCACAGGAGGAACAAACAATGAGCTTTTATGACTACAGTGTACCAATGACAAACGGGGAAATGCGTTCCATGAAGGAATTTGAAGGAAAAGTGGTCCTTGTCGTCAATACAGCGACCGGCTGCGGATTTACACCCCAGTACAAGGAAATTGAAGGAATGTATGAGAAATATCATGACCGCGGATTTGAGGTGCTGGATATTCCCTGCAATCAGTTTGCCGGACAGACACCCGGAACGGATGAGGAGATCCATGAATTCTGCACGCTTCGCTATCATACACAGTTCCCGCAGATGAAGAAATCGGATGTCAATGGCGAGAACGAGCTGCCGCTGTATACCTATCTGAAAAGTCAGAAGGGATTTGAGGGATTCACCGGTCCCATGGCGATCCCGATGGGACTTATGCTCAAGAAGATTGACAAGGATTACAAGAACAATCCGAACATCAAATGGAACTTCACCAAATTTGTGATTGACCGGGAAGGCAATGTGGTGGCACGCTTTGAGCCAATGGCAGATATGAAGAAAGTGGATGCCTGCATTGACTCGCTTCTGTAAGCGGGAAAAACGGAGATTGAGAAGGAAAGAGTGAGACAGATGAAAACAGCAGTCCGGTATTATTCAAGGGGCGGCAATACGCGTAAACTGGCCGAGGCAATCGGAAAGGCCGTTGGCGCTGAGGCAAAGACAACGGATGCACCTGTGACGGAATATGTGGATATTCTTTTCCTGGGAAGCGCAGTGTATGCAACAGGCGTGGACGATCATATCAAAACGTTTATTGACGGACTGGATCCGCAGAAAATCGGGAAGGTGGTCAATTTCAGCACGGCGGCGCTGCTGCCCTCCACGTACAGTCAGGTTCAGAAGCTTCTGGCAGAAAAGAAGATTGAACTGTCGGAAAAGGAGTTCCACTGCCGTGGACAGTTTGCTTTTCTGCATCGGGGAAAACCGGATGCAGAGGATATACAAAACTGTGTTGAATTTGCAAAAGGTATGGTAAAATAAAACATGGAAAAGTATGATCAGCTGAAATTATCCAATCAGTTATGCTTTCCTCTCTATGCAGCAGCCAGAAAAATCGTGAATGTCTATACGCCGCTGTTTAAAGAACTGGGACTTACCTATACACAGTATATCGTCTTTATGGTACTGTGGGAAGAAGATGGACTGCCGGTCGGAACGCTTTGCAGACGCCTTTTCCTTGACAGCGGCACGCTGACGCCTGTGCTGAAAAAAATGGAGGCACAGGGATGGATTCAGCGAAAGCGTTCTGAAAAGGATGAACGCGTGGTGGAAGTCTTCCTGAAGGATGAGGGATGGAAGATGCGGGACCGCCTGGCCGATATTCCGGCCAAAGCCGGTGCCTGTGTGTCACTTGCGCCGGATAAGGCAAAGGAACTGTATGAGCTGCTGTATATGCTTCTCGGTGAGAATCCGCAGGAGCCGGCGGATGCCTGATTTCGGTTTGAGAAGAGAACATGGCGGACAGGACGGATTGGTACAGAACGGTCTGACAGCGGCAATGGAAAATGCGCTGTAATAGTTGAAAAACCTCACCCGGTCGGCAGTGGCTGAGTGAGGTTTTCCTAATCCGTTCAGGTTTCACAGCGCGGCTTTTTTCCGCTGCACTTGGTCTGTTTGCCCTTTCCGCTGAGACGGGAAAACGGATCTGCCGGATGGAATTTGACGATTTCAGCAGCGGTGAGCCGGTTATTTGAAAAAAGCGTGTTGAGAAAAGGAGTCTGCCGTGGTATAATCCCACCCGTTGCAGGGGGCACTTTTTTCTTTCGTGGAGAAAAGAACTTACAACAGGCAGAAACCTGAAAGCCTTGATGCGGCAGGGGAATCTGCCGGAGACAGAGCGGTGCATTGGCCTGGGACCGGTTTATCGGATCGGGAAAGAATACATCGGGTGGATGTAAAGCCGATGTACTGCAGGATGACGCTGATGCGGCTGAAGCCGGACAGGCAGGAAACCGCACGACCGTGGATAGACAGTATCATGATGCCGGCGGGCCTGTGCGGCAGTTCGGAATCTGTCAGCCCTCTGTTCCCGGCAAAAGTGGAAACAAGAAATGCCAGAATACGGGAAAATGGATATTACCGGATTTTTTCAAAGGAGATAAGCATATATGAAATTAGGAATCGTCGGATTGCCGAATGTAGGAAAATCGACACTGTTTAACGCCATTACAAAGGCAGGTGCGGAGGCGGCGAATTATCCGTTCTGCACGATTGAACCCAATACAGGAGTCGTGGCGGTTCCTGATGAGCGGCTGGACAAACTGGCGGAGATGTATTCGCCGAAGAAAAAGACACCCGCAGTCATCGAATTTGTCGACATTGCCGGACTTGTCAAGGGAGCCAGCCGTGGAGAGGGACTTGGAAACAAATTCCTGTCCCATATCCGTGAATGTGAGGCCATTGTTCAGGTTGTCCGCTGCTTCGAGGATGAAGATATTATCCGTCATGCAGACAGCAAGGATCCGAGACATGATATTGAAACGATTAATCTGGAACTGATTGCGGCTGACCGTGAAACGGTTGCCAGAAGAGCGGAAAAGGCAGCAAAACTGCTGAAAAGCGGTGAAAAGCGCGCTCAGGAAGAGGCGGCGCTGGGAGCCAAACTGCTGGCACATCTGGACAATCTGGAACCTGTAAGAACCTGCGAAATGACCGAACGCGAACAGGAAATTGCAAGGGAATGGTTTCTGCTGACGACAAAACCGGTGATTTATGCCTGCAATATCAAGGAAGATGATCTGGGAAAGCCGGAGTCTGAACTGCCTGGGATTGCGACAGTCCGGGAAATTGCGGATGCGGAACATGCCAAGGTTCTGGTGATTTCTGCTAAAATAGAAGAGGATATTGCCCAGATGGACGAGGAAGAGAAGCAGATGTTCCTCGAGGAGCTGGGGATCGGAAAGAGCGGTCTGGACCGGCTGATTTCCGAGTGCTATGATCTCCTCGGCCTGATCTCCTTCCTGACGGCCGGCCAGGATGAATGCCGTGCCTGGACCATTCGTAAAGGAACCAAGGCGCCCCAGGCTGCCGGCAAGATTCATACAGATTTTGAGCGCGGCTTTATCCGGGCAGAAGTGGTTGCTTTTTCCGACCTGGTTCGTGAGGGCAGCATGAATGCCTGCCGTGAAAAGGGTCTGATCCGCAGTGAAGGAAAAGACTATGTGATGCAGGACGGGGATGTAACTCTGTTCCGCTTTAACGTCTGATTGGAAGTCGTACAAAGAATCGCCACGCTGACGGGGCGATTCTTTGTATATGAGCGGCGGGTATAGGCGTATGCTGTCCGGGAAGAAAACTGCCGTATAATGGGACACGGATTCCCGGAAAAAGCCCGCGGATGCTTGAATGGAGGGAGCGGAACTGTCATGCGAAAAAACAGATGGATGATTATTGCCTGCATTGTATTTGCGCTGCTCATGCTTCCTTTTTATCTGGGAATCACAGGCGCTCATCCGGCGACGGATGATTTTACGTTTGCGGCGTACACGCGTCCCACCTTTGTGAAGACGGGAAGCGTGCCGCATGTCATCAAGGATGCCATTTCCTATACGCTGAGAACTTGGCGGGACTGGCAGGGAACGATGACCGGTGTATTCTTTATGACCGTCAATCCCGCTGTTTTCTCGATCAGATATTACGGGATTCATGCGGCAGTTCTGCTGACGCTGTATTTACTGGCGGTGGCGGTCTTTTTGCGCCATTTTCTGGCCGGGCTAGGGCTTGGGAAACTCTGGAAAGTCTTTTATCTGGTCCTCGGTGCCTCGTCGCTGATTTTTCTGCCGGATATTGTTGAAGGCATTTACTGGTATAACGGTGCATGGTTTTATACGGGGGCACAGGCCTGTGCACTTCTGACGCTGGTTCTGTGCGATTCGGTTATGCAGGGGAAACGGAAGGATCCT
>CACXHF010000273.1 GCA_902767305.1 uncultured Eubacteriales bacterium | reverse complement strand
GTGGCCATGTGTGTCAATGACATTATCTGCTGTGGTGCACAGCCGCTTTTTTTCCTCGATTATATCGCCTGCGGCAAAAATGTGCCTGAGCGCATTGAGCAGATCGTCAAGGGGGTCTGCGAAGGCTGTGTTCAGGCCGGCGCTGCCCTCATCGGAGGGGAAACGGCGGAAATGCCGGGCTTTTACCCGGAGGATGAGTATGATCTTGCCGGCTACTCTACCGGCATTGTGGACAAGGGACACATAATCGACAACAGCCGCATGCAGGCTGGCGATGCGGTGATTGCCCTGCCCTCATCGGGGGTTCATTCCAACGGCTTCAGCCTTGTCCGCAAGGTGTTCGATGTGGAAAACACGGACCTGAAAGCTCCCTGCGACGCCCTTGGCGGACAGAGCCTGGGGGATGCACTGCTGACGCCGGCCCGTATTTATGTGAAGCCGGTGCTGGAACTGCTCCGGCAGGTAGAGGTGAAGGGAATCAGTCACATCACCGGCGGCGGTTTCTATGAGAATATTCCGCGCTCCATTCCTGACGGACTGGGTGCTGAGATCAAACGGGAAAGTGTCCGTGTTCTGCCCATTTTCCGTCTCATTGCAGAACAGGGCGGAATCAGTGAACGCGACATGTTCAACACGTTCAACATGGGTGTGGGCATGAGCATTGTGGTGGCGGCTGAGGATGCGGAACGGGCGCTCACAGTCCTGAAAGAGAAGGGCGAGGAGGCCTATCTCATCGGACGGATCGTAGAGAGCAGCGAAAAAATCAGGATCATCTGAGGAACAGAGATGGAAAAACAGAAAGCACGCATTGCAGTGCTGGTCAGCGGAGGCGGGACCAATCTGCAGGCTATTCTGGACGCACAGGCGTCCTCAATCATCACAAGCGGACAGGTAACGCTGGTCATCAGTGACCGCCCCGGTGCTTATGCACTGCGGCGCGCGGAACTGGCTGGCGTCAGGGCAATGGAAATCGACCGAAAGGCCTGCGGCGGTGCGGAGGCCTTTGAGAAACAGCTGGTGGAGGCACTTGAGGAAAACGGAACGGATGTGATTGTTCTGGCTGGTTTCCTGAGCATTCTGAGTGAGGCATTTACCTCCCGCTATCCCCGGCGGATCATCAATGTGCATCCCAGTCTGATTCCCAGCTTTTGCGGAGCGGGATATTACGGACTTCGGGTACATCAGGCGGCACTTGACCGCGGCGTCAGAGTAACCGGTGCGACCGTCCATTTCGTCAACGAGATTCCGGACGGCGGAGAGATCATTGCCCAGAAAGCCGTGGAGGTTCAGCCCGGGGATACCCCGGAGATTCTGCAGCGCCGGGTGATGGAGCAGGCAGAATGGATTATTGTGCCGCAGAGTGTTGAAAAGGTATGTTCGGACATCATTTCCCGGAAGGGATGAGGAGGATAAAATGGAAAACATGGATATCTACGGCATCAGAACGCCGGAGGAACTGCTCAGAAACAATACCTATCCCGGACGCGGAATCGTGATTGGCAAAACGCCGGATGGAACCAGAGCCATGACCGCTTATTTCATCATGGGCCGGAGTGAGAACAGCCGTAACCGCATTTTTACGGAGAAAGACGGGGAGGTTTTTACCGAGCCTTTTGATGAAAGCAAAGTGCAGGATCCCAGCCTTATCATCTACGCCGCTGTGCGCAGCGATGAGAACCATCTGGTGGTTACAAACGGCAACCAGACGGACACGGTTGTGGAGGGACTCCGGAAAGGTGAAACCTTTACAGATTCACTCGCAACCCGTACATTTGAGCCGGATTCACCGAACTATACGCCCCGGATCAGCGGTATGCTGACCTTTGAGGACGGCGGTTTTACTTACCAGATGAGCATTCTGAAAAGCGCAGATGCAGCCGGAACGGCCTGCAATCGGTATACCTACCATTATGCGCCGCTGAATGGCCTCGGTCATTTCCTTCATACATACGTCTGTGACGGCAATCCGATTCCTACTTTTCAGGGCGAACCGGAGCGTATGGCCATCTGCGATCAGATCGATGAAATGACGGACCGTCTGTGGAATGCCCTCGATGAAAATAACAAAATCAGTCTTTATGTGCGTTACATCGATCTGGCTTCAGGCAGAACTGAAAGCCGTCTCATCAACAAGAACCACTGAGACAGGAGGCAAGTCATGAAAGAGTTTCAACTGAAATACGGATGCAATCCCAACCAGACCCCCGCGAAGATCTACATGCGTGACGGCAGTGATCTGCCAATCCGGATTCTGAACGGCCGTCCGGGGTATATCAATTTTCTGGATGCCTTCAACAGCTGGCAGCTGGTAAAGGAACTGAAAGAAGCACTTGGACTTCCTGCTGTCACCAGCTTCAAGCATGTAAGTCCCACCAGTGCCGCAGTGGGAATTCCGCTCAGCGCGGAACTGAAGCGCGCCTGCTTTGTAGATGATATTGAAGGCCTGGATGACTCCCTCTTGGCCTGCGCCTATGCCCGTGCCCGCGGCACGGACCGTCTCTGCTCCTATGGTGACTGGGTGGCGATGAGCGATCCCTGCGATGTCACTACGGCCAGAATGCTGCTGCGCGAGGTGTCAGATGGTGTCATCGCACCCGGATATGATCCGGAAGCGCTGGAGATTCTCAAACAGAAGCGCAAGGGCGGTTACAACATCGTTGAAATTGATCCGGATTATGTTCCTGAGGTGCAGGAAACCAAGCAGGTCTTCGGAATCACCTTTGAGCAGGGACGCAACAATTCTGTTATCAACCGGGATCTTCTGAAAGAGATTGTGACAAAGAATCAGGATCTTCCGGAGAGTGCAGTCCGTGATCTTATTGTTGCGCTGATTACCCTCAAATATACACAGAGCAACAGTGTCTGCTATGCTGTGGACGGACAGGCGATTGGCGTAGGTGCCGGTCAGCAGAGCCGCATTCACTGCACCCGTCTGGCGGGTACCAAGGCAGATACCTGGTTCCTGCGTCAGCATGAAAAGGTACTGAACCTGCCCTTCCGCCAGGATGTCGTCCGTCCGGTGCGCGACAACATCGTAGACAGTTACATTAACCAGAATGAAGAGGATGTCTGTGCGGAGGGAATCTGGCAGAAATACTTCACAGAGCGTCCGGAGCCCCTGACGGCCGAGGAAAAGCGTGAATTCCTGAGCACGCGCCAGAATGTGGCACTGGGCAGTGATGCCTTCTTTCCGTTCAGCGACAACATTGAGCGCGCACATCGCAGCGGTGTCCGGTACATTGCTGAGCCAGGTGGTTCCATTCGTGACGACGATGTGATCAGCTGCTGCGACAGGTACGGCATTACCATGTGCTTTACCCACATCCGACTGTTCCATCACTGATTTTTTCCGGCCTCCTGTGACTGACACGGGAGGCACATTCAGCTTAAAGACACAGATTGTTCGAGGTGCGGCATGAAAATCATGGTTATCGGCGGAGGCGGCCGTGAACACGCCATTATCAGAAAAATCCGGGAGAATCCTGCAGTAGAGGAAATCTATGCACTTCCGGGCAACGGCGGCATTGCCGGAGATGCGGTCTGCGTGAATATCGGAGCTAAGGATATTCCCGCCATTGTACAGTTTGCCGGCGAGACGGGAATTGATTATGCAGTCGTTGCACCGGATGATCCGCTGGTATTGGGCTGTGTGGATGCGCTGGAGGAGAAGGGGATTCCCTGCTTCGGACCGCGCAGAAATGCGGCGATCATTGAGGGCAGCAAGGTCTTCAGCAAGAATCTGATGAAGAAATACGGTATTCCCACCGCAGCGTATGAGGTTTTTGACGACCCGCAGGCAGCGCTCCGCTATCTTGAGTCGGCACCGATTCCGACGGTAGTGAAGGCAGATGGTCTGGCTCTTGGAAAGGGCGTGACAGTTGCCATGACCCGGGAGGAGGCACGGAATGCGGTCCGGGAAATCATGGAGGACCGGAAGTTCGGGGACAGCGGCAGCCGGATCGTCATTGAGGAATACCTGGAGGGACCGGAGGTTTCAGTGCTCAGTTTTACTGATGGTGAAACCATTGTTCCCATGGTATCCAGCATGGACCACAAGCGGGCGCTGGATGGTGATCTGGGACCCAATACCGGTGGAATGGGAACCATTGCGCCGAATCCGTTCTATACGGAGGCGGTTGCCGGGGAATGCATGGAAAAGATCTTCCTGCCTACCATCCGCGCAATGAAGGCGGAGGGACGTGAATTCCGCGGATGTCTGTACTTTGGCCTGATGATAACTGCGGACGGCCCGAAAGTCATTGAGTACAACTGCCGATTTGGAGATCCGGAAACCCAGGTGGTGCTGCCCCTGCTTGAAAGTGATCTGCTGACCGTCATGCAGGCTGTGACGGCGGGGAAACTCAAAGACTGTCCTGTCCGTTTCCGGAACGGGGCAGCCTGCTGTGTGATCCTTGCTTCAGCCGGCTACCCGGGGAAATACGACAAAGGTGCTGAAATCACGATTCCGGAATCAGTCAGGGATCATGTATATGTAGCCGGGGCAGCCCTGAAGGAGGGCAGACTGGTGACCAGCGGCGGCAGGGTTCTGGGCGTCACCGCTACGGCGGATACGCTCGGGGAGGCGGTCCGTGAGGCATATGCCCTGGCTGGCAGGGTTACATTTGACAACTGCTTCTACCGGCGGGATATCGGCAGACGCGCACTGAGCGTCTGAGACGACGAAAGGGACAGAACATGGTATACAGAATCTATGTGGAAAAGAAACCCGGGCTTGATAATGAGGCACGTGCCCTTCTGAACGATGCCCGTCAGCTGCTTGGAATCCGGAATCTTGAAAAAGTCCGTCTGCTGAACCGTTATGATGCAGAGAATATCGACCGTGATCTGTTTGATTATGCGGTCCGTACTGTCTTTTCCGAACCTCAGCTGGATACGGCAGTCGAGGAGGCAGAGACGGAGGGTGCAGCGGTATTTGCAGTTGAATATCTGCCGGGCCAGTTTGATCAGCGGGCTGATTCAGCGGCTCAGTGTATTCAGATCATCAGCAGAGGGGAGCGTCCCCTGATCCGCAGCGCAAAGCTGTACGCACTGTACGGAAACCTGACTGAGGCGGAGATTGGTGAAATCAAGAAATATGTCATTAACCCGGTGGAAGCCCGGGAGGCTTCGCTTGAAAAACCCGAGACGCTGAAAGTGGAATATGCCATTCCCACAGAGGTCAGAACCCTGGACGGGTTTACCGAGCTTGATCGTGCAGGACTTGAACAGTTTGTTGCACAGTATGGACTGGCCATGGATGCAGATGACATTGCCTTCTGCCAGGAATACTTCAAAAGCGAGCAGCGCTGTCCGACGATTACGGAAATCCGGATGCTGGACACCTACTGGAGTGATCACTGCAGGCATACAACCTTCCTGACGGAGATCGATGATGTCCGGTTTGAGGATCCGCTTCTTGAAAAAGCGTATCACGATTATCTTGAGGTTCGCCGGGAGCTTGGACGGACCAAACCGGTCTGCCTGATGCACATTGCAACAGTTGCCGTACGCTGGCTGAAAGCACACGGCAGGCTGCCCAGGCTTGATGAGAGCGAGGAAATCAATGCCTGCACGGTAAAGATTGAGGTCGAGGCAGACGGCGTGCGGGAGCCATGGCTGCTGCTTTTCAAACACGAGACGCACAATCATCCCACGGAGATTGAGCCCTTTGGCGGTGCTGCCACATGCATTGGCGGTGCCATTCGTGACCCACTGAGCGGACGTGCCTACGTTTACGGTGCAATGCGCGTGACAGGTGCAGCGGATCCCACAGTGCCTGTCAGTGAAACGATTCCCGGCAAGCTGCCTCAGCGCAAGCTGGTGACGACGGCAGCGGCGGGCTATTCGTCCTATGGCAATCAGATCGGTCGTGCGACGGGAATTGTAGATGAGATTTATCATCCCGGCTATGCGGCCAAACGTATGGAAATCGGGGCGGTCATTGCGGCTGCACCGCAGGCCAATGTGCGCCGGGAACGTCCGGTTCCGGGCGATGTGGTTATTCTGCTGGGCGGGAGTACCGGACGGGACGGCATCGGCGGTGCGACGGGATCCAGCAAGGCACACAACACCCACAGCGTGGAAACCTGCGGGGCGGAGGTACAGAAGGGCAATGCACCGGAGGAACTGAAGTTGCAGCGGCTGTTCCGGAACGGTGAAGCCTGCCGGATGATCAAACGCTGCAATGATTTCGGTGCCGGCGGCGTCAGCGTGGCTATTGGTGAGCTGGCAGACGGTCTTGAGATCGATCTGAATGCTGTTCCCAGAAAGTATGACGGACTGGATGGAACGGAACTGGCTATTTCAGAAAGTCAGGAGCGTATGGCGGTCGTTGTGGCGCCGGAGGATGTACAGGCGTTTCTAGCCCTGGCGTCACAGGAAAATCTGCAGGCCTGTCCGGTAGCGACCGTCAGTGAGGAGCCCCGGCTCAGGATGCACTGGAACGGCAGAACCATCGTGGACATCAGCCGGGAATTTCTGAATTCCAATGGTGCCCCCAAGCACATTACGGTCACGCCTGCAGCCCCTCTGGATTACCGCACGCAATGCACAGGCGGTTTCAGGGAAACGCTAAGGGCAATGGCTTCCGATCTGAATATCTGCTCAAAACGCGGTCTGAGTGAGCGCTTTGACTCCACCATTGGCGCGGGAACGGTTCTGATGCCCTTCGGTGGCAGATATCAGCTGACGCCCATTCAGGCGATGGTTCAGAAGATCAGCATGGAAGAGAAGCACACGGAGGACTGTTCCCTGATGGCCTGGGGATATAATCCTTTCATCATGGAAAAGAGTCCTTATCACGGAGCTTATCTGGCGGTGGTGGAATCTGTCTGCAAGCTGATTGCAACAGGTGCTTCTTTTGAGGACGTATACCTGACCTTCCAGGAGTATTTCGAAAAGCCTGGGAAAGACGGCCGGCGCTGGGGCAAGCCTCTTTCTGCACTGCTGGGCGCTTTTGAGGCACAGAAAGATCTGGGCATCGGCGCAATCGGCGGCAAGGACAGCATGAGCGGCTCCTTTGAAAAGCTGGATGTGCCGCCCACCCTGGTAAGCTTTGCGGTGACGACGGCCAGAACGGGCGATATTCTGAGCCCTGAACTGAAGACAGCCGGACATCAACTGATCCTGATTTCCACGCCTTACACGAAGGATCAGCTGCCGGATCCGGACGGACTCCGGGCGGCTTTTGACAAAGTGGCGGCGTTGCGGGCGGAAGGCCGTGCCTGTGCCTGCTATACGCCGGGACCTGGCGGCATTGCAGAGGCTGTGATGAAAATGAGCTTCGGCAATGGTCTGGGAGTCCGCTTTGCAGAGGGGTGGACCGTGGATGAACTGGTCCGGTATCGCTACGGCGATTTTGTGGTGGAAGTGGAACAGGCAATGCCCGGGGAGACGCTCCTTGGTGAGGTGACGGAGCAGCGTCAGCTGGTGCTGGACGGCGAAGCGGCGGAGCTTTCAGAGCTGCTGACGCTCTGGGAGGACCGGCTGGAGGGCGTTTACAGCTGCAATATTCCGACACCTGAGACAGAGGTGCACAATTTCTCTGCACCTGCAGAGAAATGGCCGGCTCCCGCGCTGCGCACAGCCCGGCCCCGTGTACTGATTCCGGCATTCCCCGGGACGAACTGTGAATATGACAGTGCCCGTGCGGTGCGGGATGCCGGTGCGGAGGCACGGATCATGGTCATTAACAACCTGACGGCTGACGGTATTGCCCGCAGCGTGGAGACGTTTGCAGAGGCGATCCGTGAAAGTCAGATCATCTTTATCCCCGGCGGATTCAGCGGCGGTGACGAGCCGGACGGAAGTGCCAAATTCATTACCGCTTTCTTCCGCAACGGAGCAGTACGGGAGGGCGTAACAGATCTCCTTGAGAAGCGGGATGGCCTGATGCTTGGCATCTGCAACGGCTTCCAGGCACTGATCAAACTGGGACTTGTTCCCTTCGGCCGGATTGTTGAGACAGACGAGCATTGTCCGACGCTGACGTTCAATACCATTGCCAGACATCAGAGCCGCATTGTGCATACACGGATAGCCAGCAACAAGAGCCCCTGGCTGAGCGGAACCCGGGTAGGGGAGGTCTACTGTGTGCCCATCAGCCACGGCGAGGGTCGGTTCCTTGCAGACGAGGAAGTCATCTCCCGTCTGGCGGAAAACGGGCAGATTGCCACACAGTATGTGGATCTTGACGGCAACGCGACCATGGATGTACGGTTTAATCCGAATGGAAGTATGCAGGCCATTGAGGGAATTACCAGCCCGGACGGACGGGTTCTTGGTAAAATGGGTCACAGTGAGCGTGTCGGCAGCGGCCTTTACCGCAATGTGAGCGGAAATTACGACATTCGCCTGTTTGAGTCTGCAGTAAAGTATTTCAGATAAAGAATCCCCCGGCAGTGAAGCTGAAAACGCCGCTGCCGGGGAACACGCCGCGGCAGAATTTCCGATACGGACATCTGAAACCTGTGGAGGAGAACTGGAGAACCGTGACAGACAGTCAGATACGGGCGTCAGAACGATGCGGTGAAAAATGACAGCGTATGAAGCCCGGCAAGGAGGAATAGAAAAAATGGCGTACCTGACGGACATTGAAATTGCTCAGCAGTGCCAGATGAAGCCGATTACGGAAATTGCCAGAAAGGCGCATGTGGATGAAAAGTATCTCGAACAGTATGGTCGGTATAAGGCAAAGATCGATCCGGCTCTGATCCGGGAAACGGACAGAAAGCCCGGAAAGCTGGTGCTGGTGACAGCCATTACCCCGACACCGGCCGGCGAGGGCAAAACCACGACCACGATCGGCCTGGCGGACGGTCTGAGCCGTATCGGCAAGGAGGTCACGGTTGCACTCCGCGAGCCGAGTCTCGGCCCGGTATTCGGCGTCAAGGGAGGCGCAGCCGGCGGCGGATATGCACAGGTTGTCCCCATGGAGGATATCAATCTGCATTTTACCGGCGATTTTCACGCCATAGGTGCGGCGAACAATCTGCTGGCAGCAATGCTGGACAATCATATTCAGCAGGGAAATGCTCTGGGTATCGATGTAAAGAAAATTGTCTGGAAGCGCTGTGTGGATATGAATGACCGTCAGCTTCGCTTTGTTGTGGATGGCCTGGGCGGGCGCGTCAACGGAACTCCGCGGGAGGATGGATTTGATATCACGGTTGCCAGTGAAATTATGGCAGTATTCTGCCTGGCAAGTGATATTCACGACCTGAAAGAGCGGCTTGGCAGAATCATCGTTGCCTATACCTATGATGACCGGCCGGTTACTGCCAATGATCTGAAAGCCACCGGTGCCATGACGGCCTTGCTCAAGGATGCGCTGAAGCCCAATCTGGTGCAGACGCTGGAAGGAACGCCGGCGTTTGTTCACGGCGGACCGTTTGCGAATATTGCACATGGGTGCAACAGTGTCATGGCGACAAGAATGGCCATGCGGATGGGCAATTATACGATAACGGAAGCCGGGTTCGGTGCAGATCTGGGTGCGGAAAAATTCCTGGATATCAAGTGCCGTATGGCCGGACTGGTTCCGGATGCAGTGGTCATCGTAGGAACGGTTCGTGCTCTTAAAATGCATGGCGGTCTGGATAAAAAACAGCTGGATCATGAGGATCTTGCTGCGCTTGAAAAAGGAATTCCGAACCTTCTGCGGCATGTCAGCAACATTCGCGGCGTATACGGACTGCCCTGTGTAGTCGCCATTAACCGTTTCCCCACGGATACGGATGCAGAGATAGACTTTATTATCCGTAAATGCCGCGAGCTGGGGGTCAACACGGTACTGAGTACTGTCTGGGCTGAGGGCGGAAAAGGCGGTGAAGCGCTGGCACGTGAGGTTGTCCGGCTCTGTGAAGAAGAGAAGGGCAGTTTCCGCTTCAGCTATGATCTGGACCTCAGCATTGAGGAAAAGATTGAGGCCATTGTAAAGAAGATTTACGGCGGTGCCGGTGTCACTCTGACACAGGCAGCCAGACAGCAGGCGGCGCGCCTGACGGCACTGGGATTTGACCGTCTGCCGGTCTGCGTAGCGAAGACACAGTACAGTTTCTCAGATGATCCGACTCTGCTGGGAGCACC
This sequence comes from uncultured Eubacteriales bacterium, assembly GCA_902767305.1. Classification (GTDB taxonomy): domain Bacteria; phylum Bacillota; class Clostridia; order Christensenellales; family Aristaeellaceae; genus Ventricola. The sequence goes on along the minus strand of CACXHF010000273.1, from coordinate 153 downwards.
GGAAGGGTTTACGGTTACGGTCCGCAATCTGAAAGTTTCTGCCGGCGCCGGATTTCTGGTGGCACTGACCGGAGAGATTATGACCATGCCGGGCCTGCCCAGATCACCTGCAGCCGAACGGATTGATGTGGATGATGACGGCAGAATCACCGG
>CACXHF010000272.1 GCA_902767305.1 uncultured Eubacteriales bacterium | reverse complement strand
TTATTGCTTATGACAATGATAACTGGTCTGAACCCCGTTATGTTGAAGAGACAATTGCCTATACGATAAGATAACCTTGCAGGATTCGTTTCAGCACCATCTGAGCCTGTCAGCATTGCAGGCAACAGGAAGGACTCAATCACAAATGTATCTTTAACGATCTCAATTAAAGGGAAATATAGATGATCTGCATTTTGCCGGGACAGGTTGAGTACATGTCAAAAAGACGATAATACCCAATTGATGATGGAAGTAAAGACAACATTAGTGATTACTTCAGGAGATGCTATGATTTTATCAAAGTCAAGATATGTGAGAGTATGGGGATGTCCAAAGGCCGCATGGCTGGATTATAATAAACCCGGCCTGATTAGTCCGGGAGCGGATGCTCAGTCGCGGATAGAAAATGGCAGAATAGTGGGTGAACATGCCAAACGACTGTTCGGGCCCTATGTGGATGTAAGTTCCCGGGATGAGACGGGAACGCCTGACCTGATGGAAATGGCCAGGCGGACCAGGGAGGAAATGGAAAAAGGGACGTCTGTTATCTGTGAGGCAGCTTTTGTTCATAATGAACTGTATTGCGCGGTAGACATTCTCCGAAAAGAACAAAACGGATGGGCTGTGTACGAAGTAAAAAGTGCTTCAGTTGCAGAACAGGATGTATTTCTGGCAGATGTATCGTTCCAAAGATATGTTCTCAAGCAGTGCGGCGTTCCTGTGTCAGGTGCTTATCTGATCACAATCAACACAAGTTATGTCCTGGACGGGCAGCTGGATCTCAATGGATTGTTCCGAATTACTGACATGTCAGAAAAAGCAGAACTGGAAGAGGACAAGGTCATAGAGACAATCCGGATGGCAAAGAAAGTTTACAAGGATGAAAATGAACCCCGGATGGAGATCGGGGAAGACTGCCTGGATTGTGAGTATTTTCCCTATTGTTCCAGAAATCTGCCGAAACCCAATGTGTTTAACCTGTACCGGCTGAACAGGAGCAAAAAGATCGAATACTACCAGAAGGGCATCGTTTCCTACGAAGAGCTGAGAAATGCCGGAACGATCAAAAACGATAAACAGCGGCGGCAGATTGAATATGCACTGAACGATCTTGGAACATACATTGACCGGAAAGGGATCACGGATTTCCTGAACACGCTCTCATATCCGCTGTACTTTCTGGATTTTGAAGGAATGGAAACGGCAGTTCCTTTCTGCCAGGGAACCCATCCGTATGCCCAGATTCCTTTTCAGTATTCGCTGCATTTCATAGAAGCTGAAGGGGGAGAACTTCAGCATAAAGAGTACCTCGCAGTATCCGGAACAGATCCGAGACGGGGAATTGCAGAGGCATTGTGCAGGGATATTCCAAAGGATGTTTGTGTCACCGTGTACAACAAAGCCTATGAATGTACGCGTCTGAAGGAACTGGCAGCGGCTTTCCCGGATCTGGCAGATCATCTGCTGAACATTTCAGGGAACATCCGTGATCTGCTGGAACCGTTTCAGAAAGGATACTATTATAACCGGGAGATGGGCGGCAGCTTTTCGATCAAAAGTGTTCTGCCGGCTATCTATCCGGATGATCCGGAACTGGATTATCACAATCTCGAAGGTGTTCATAACGGCGGAGAGGCCATGAGCATTTTTCCGCAGATTCAGTTTATGCTGCCGGAGGAGCAGGCAAAAGCCAGATGCAGCCTGCTGAAATACTGTGAACTGGATACCTATGCACTTGTTAAAGTATGGGAAGAACTGAAGCGTGCATGTGAGACCTGAAGTGGATCGAGTGAAACCGGCTGAAAGTGTAAATGCATAGTTGATGGCGTCATAAGAGATTGCAATCGCATTTCGGACTGATAAAGAGACTGTCCAGTGTTTGTGTATGGCCAACGATCGCGTCTGTGTCAATGTATCGATACGGTTCTGGAGTTTCACAGCTGGTAAAAATCAGAAGGATAAGATATCCATGGCGGAATCCTTTGCCGCAGATGCTTCATAGATTCGCCGGACAGGCATCTGGCCGTATGCAGACCGGCAATTGTTGGATGAACGCCTACCGGATGTCGGATGTGATATTGGAATCAGTTCCCGCCGGCCGGAGGAAATGGCAAAAACAGACCCGGATCGGATGTGGAAATGTGCCGGGGCGTTTCTGCTTAACCGGGAACTGGAACAGCCGCCGAAGGAGCAGATTCTACGGAGAACGGCCGTGTATGTCAATGTAAGAGGAGAAAAGACATGGTTGGAGGGTACAAGGTCATTACCCTTTGCGGCAGTACCCGCTTTAAAGAGGCGTTCATGGAAACGCAGAAGCGGCTGACGCTGGAGGGAAATATCGTCATCAGCGTGGGGCTGTTCGGACATTCCGGGGATGAGGAAGTCTGGACGGAAGGTACCAAGGAAATGCTGGATGATATGCACAAGCGCAAGATTGATATGGCGGATGAGATCTTTGTCATTAATGTCGGCGGGTATATCGGGAGCAGTACGCGGTCGGAGATCGAATATGCCAGAGCGGCCGGGAAACCGGTCAGGTTTCTGGAACAGTAACAGGCGGAGAAAGCGGTGACAGGCATGGCGGCAGTGAGAAAAAAAGAAACCGTGAACGCATTCAGGATAGCGTACCAGGAGGTCCGCGGGTATTCGAAGGAGATCTATAAAGGATTCGGATTCAGGCTACTGGCGGGGTATCTCCCGCATGTGCTCCGCCCCGTGGCCTCGTCCGTGATGGAGCTGCTGCAACAAACTACATTTTGGTTCTGCAATTTCCTACAAAAAAGGCCTTGCAAAAAACAATGATGAGGGAATGCGCGGCCGGAAAGCAGATCGGCGATTATTATGTTAGCCGGGACCGCATGACGGTGTATCTGGAAGTGGTGGTTCCGGAGGACTACCGCCTGAATGGGGTTGTCGAGCCGCTGATCCACCAGTACTGTGCTGTGCTTGAGGACGAATATCGTAGTCGAGGAAGATGCTGCGAGAAAAATGAAAATTGGACCACACAGGTCCAAAACTGAACTGCTTACTGTGATAGAATACTAATCGACGCGAGAAAAAGCGAATTTAATATGCGTTGGAGGAAAAAGAGAATGTATCAGTTCAATAACGAAAATATCTCAGCAGCCAAGGATACAGTGAAGGCATCGGTTGTAACAACATAAGTTCCGGAATCTTACAGCCTAAACTAAGCACTTTTTTATAACGACATTTATAACAACAAGAATGAGTTGTGTGTTGAATAGGCTTAGAATCTGGGCTTTTCCATAGAATTGGACCTTGACAGCTTCATAAAACGGTTGTTATACTTTAGTGTCGGGGAAAGTTCGTCGTTTTCATAGATATTAGATAACAGTTGTATAATATAACATTATGGACGGATTTAGGTTATTCTAATGTTGAAACTAAAAAAACAGGTCTAAAGGCTGACGGAGGTATATTTCCTTCAACGCATGTCAAATGCATAGTGAAGCGAATTGGATAATAGAAATTAC
>CACXHF010000271.1 GCA_902767305.1 uncultured Eubacteriales bacterium | reverse complement strand
TTGACAATAAAGTCAATTTCCAATTGTTTTCTGGTCATATGCCTGTCCCTGTCCGTTTCATCATGTGTGACAACGCCGATACATACTTCCAGTCCTCTGGAAAGAAGTTCATTTTAAATGACGTTTTCAATCAAATGAGAAGGTTCAAACTGGCGAAAACCAAGTCGGACATTACGCAATCCTGTATCACAAAAATAATATTTATAAGACGAACCTATGTTTACTCTTCCTTTAACATTATACCGTCTCGCCTGTTCAATTAAAAAACGCTTCCTTCATATACTCGATGTAGGACGAAATTGTCTTATCTGAAACAGCTTTGTATCCGACACGGACAAAAAATAATCTGCCAGTTTTTCGGTCATCGTCAGAGAGCCTGTTGATGAAGTCAGACAGTCACAGAGCTTCAGTATTTCATTTCCCCCGCAGATGATTTCTGGAAACAATATCATCTATATACACTTTCTGGATGATTGTTTTCAAAAAAGAAACCTTTTGCTCTTGTGCTGTCATCTCCAGAATCTGCGGCAATCCGCCGCCATACAGCAGATAATCGTTCCACGCTTGCCATGTTTCTTCATTGAAGCCTGTTACGAATTCAGAAAAATGAAACGGATAGATTCTAACTTCATCTCCCCTGCCTTGGAATTCGGTAATGATATCGCTGGACAGAAACTTTGAGTTGCTGCCAGTCACATACAGATCCAAACGATGGTTGCACAGATAGATGTTTATCATAGACTCAAAGACATCTATCAACTGTATTTCATCCAACAGGAGATAATAATCTCCTTCTGTGCTGATTCGCTGATCAATATAATGGCAAAACTTAAGCGAATCCACTTTTCGTTTATCTAGAGCAAGCTGAACAGGATTCTCCTGTATTTTTGAAAGATTCTCTGCAGAATCAAATCGCGAAGCGAATAATGTGGTTTCGGTTCACACCCTGATCAACCAAGTACTGATAGAAGAGCTCGTTCATCAAGAATGACTTACCAGAGCGCCTTACTCCGGTAATCACTTTCGCCATGCCATTATTTTTCGGGTTATCAGGCGGTCGAGGTATATATTTCTGCGAATCTGCAAATCGGTTTTTCTCCAATACGAACATAATCAAATGAATGACTTAATTCGTAATAAGTATAGGCAGCATCACATAATATGTCACCGTTTCAATACGAACTCACTCCAGTTTTGGACAAGTTTCGTATTTAATAATTCGAATCGTCATGGCAATGGCACAGTTGGTAGTACACCTCATTCGCATTGCCGAATTCAGGAGTCTGCATCCCCTATGCTCAACCAGTTTTCAACTGCGGACAGCATTATTGTTGCCTGTGGTAAATGGCAGGTATCTGTTGAAAATGCAGGAACAATAACTCCAATATAGGAAATATGAATTCAGCGGTCGGCCGTCATTCTTTTTTTATAACCTTCGTGCTTGACAAGTTGTTGCACAGTTGCTATTATAACCGAAGATTTGGAGTCAGTCTGCAAAATAGAAAACTGAATACACAGTTTCATGAATACTCCAAAGATACATCATGAGAAGAGATTGGAAAGCTCCTAGTTCCTGTTCCTGGCGACCGTGTTAAGAAGCAGTGCAATCTCAGAGACAATGATGAGGTATACTTTTGATGAGAGATTTAGGTGGTTTTCTGAATATACTGACGTGATTTCATGATTCAGGTCAGTGTGAATGGATGAATCACATTGAATAAAGACTGGAGGAAAAGAAATGTCTTTTGCTGTGTTTGCTGACGGTTCTGCAAACTTGCCAGGCAAAATGCTGAATGGGATTACTATCCTTCCCTGCGAGTATACGATAGACGGAAAAACGGAAACATACATGGGAAATCTGGATAGTTTTGATGCACATGCTTATTATGAAAAACTACGCAGCGGTGCTGTTGTCAAAACTACCTTGCTGAATACAGATTTATTTGAGACACACTTTACTCCCCTGCTGGAAAATGGACAGGACATCATTTATATTTCCATGAGTTCAGGGATCAGCGGAACATATAATGCTGCGACAGCTGCAGCACAGGAACTGATGGAATTATTTAACGGTCGTTTTATCCATATTGTCGATTCGTTCGGTTGTGGTTTCGGTTGCGGGATGCTTGCTGTTCGGGCAGCTGAACTGAGCCGTCAGGGAATGAATGCACGGGAAGCGGCGGCTTTGCTGGATGCCGAGGTTTTGCATACCTGTCAGTATTTTACAGTGGATGACCTGAATTTTCTGAAGCGTACAGGCCGCGTCAGCGGCATCACCGCAGCTATAGCATCCGTTCTCAATATAAAACCCATTCTTTTTGGTGACAAAACGGGTCATATTGTGTCCTGCGGAAAGACGAGAGGCCGCAAGAAGGCTATTGAAGCGCTGGTCGAGAAATATAAAATTAAACATATAAACGAAAGCCACGCATCTGTATACATCTCTCATGGAGACTGTCTCCAGGACGCCGAGACGATGGCAGAAATGGTTCGTTCCGTTACTCCAGATGCTTCTATCTGCATCAGTCAGCACGAGCCATTTTCAGGAGCGCATGTCGGTCCTGGAATGCTTGGATTGTTTTTCCGCGGAACAGAAAGATAAAAGCCTTTTTAGGGCCTCTTGTAACATCCGTGAAATAACGGGAAATTGTCTGATCATTTTTCGGGTTAAATGATAAAGAAGACGGAGCTTCAAACAGCATCCGTCTTCTTTATCATCCCGGAAAAATCGATACACATCTGAAATCTGTGTATCAGTGGAATAATTCCAATTGTATATGCAAAGGAATCTGATGCCTTATCCACTGTGTTCCAGGCAGATTCCGACACTTTCCACGCTGGTTTCAAAAGGAAAGCATCCATCTAATGCTTCACTGTGTCACAGACTGTTTCTTTCCGTGTCTCCGTGATCCGGCACCCTGCAGTTTTCAGTCGATCACCGGATACACCATTGCAAGATCTGTCATAAAGAGATTCGCATTCGGATATGGAACGGACAAGAACAATGCAGAGCATCGGAAAAGGATTCTTCAAAAAGGAGAAACTGACAGTATGGCGATTTACGTTACAGGCGACACACATGGGATCAATGCACATGGCCCGTTTTCCTTTGATGGATACTTGCGAAGATTCAGTACAACTTCTTTCCCGGAACAGGATGAAATGACCAAAGAAGATTATGTCATCATCTGTGGTGACTTTGGCGGCGTATGGAGCACAAACCGTTCTCGTGCCGAAGAACCTTCTTCTGAAAAGGCAGGTCTTAACTGGCTTGAACAACGTCCTTTTACGACACTTTTTGTTCCCGGGAATCATGAAAATTACGACCGGCTTACCGGATGCAGAAATCAGCGACTGATGGACTCCTGGTTCTATGCTGAGATGCCGTGTGAGGAAAAGAAGAAACTGTCTCAGGGATATCCGAGAAATGTATGGCATGGTGGGCACGTCCGGACGCTTCGGCCTTCCGTGATGATGCTTGAGCGTGGCGATATTTTTTATATAGACGGAAAGACCTGCTTTGCCTTCGGCGGTGCGCGCAGTCACGATATTCAGGACGGTATCCTTGATCCTGCAGACTATCCGGATGAAGAAACTTTTAATAAAGTATACAGAGCCCGGTGCAGCGAGATGATCCGCATAAGAGGAATATCCTGGTGGGACGCTGAAATGCCTTCTTCTGAAGAAATGGAATATGGACGGCGTAATATTACATCTTTTATGGAAAAACATGGGCAGATCGACTTCATTTTCACCCATGAGGCGCCTGCCTCCGATAAACTATTCCTGGGGTATTCTGACAAAGATGAACTGAGCCGTTATCTCGAATCTCTTCAGAACAGCATGAACTACGGAAAATGGTTTTATGGTCATCTGCACGATAACCGCCGAGTATTTAACCACTATCTTCTTTATGAGCAGATTGTCCGGATCTGCTGAAATACAGCAACCAAAGATGGAAAGGAAATAGCTTTCATGAAAAAACATGCTGTAACTCTCTGCCTGACAGTCCTAAGCCTTCTTATTCAGGTTTCTGCACTTGCTATAACCCGACCAGGTATGATAATGCTAGAGGGAATGGAAGAACCCATTGAAGAAACGCTGTTTGAAAGTTCCCAGGGTTATTCGTTCTGGTATGTAAGCGATGGCTTCAGTGTTGACAGTCAGGCGGATCAGAATGGAGACGTGACGGTTAAAGCACTCTACACAGATGATTATATGACTCTCTCTCTGTGTACACCGGCAGAGGCAGCAGAATACCTGGCTGATTCTGAAATGAAAACGCATGAACCGTCTTCCGTTTCACATTTTCAGCGGGAGCTCTCACTGGAACTGAAAAATGGTTCTTTTCATTTTTTTATCCTTATTTCAGATCATGGGCATTATCTTAAGGCCACGGGTGTTTATTCCCTGGAATCGGCAGAGGGAAACGCCCATTATTTCCAGCGCGTGCTTGACAGTATCACATTCCGCACGGACAGGGATAAAGAGTTTCTCCGAGAACTTCCAGGTGTCTGGACTGAGGAAATCGGGGACAAAGGTGCAATTCTCACATTGGAGGAAAACAGAAATCTGTTTCTTGCCTGTTATGATAAAACCCGTGGGATTACTGTAAACTATACAGGTATCTGGAACTATGAATCTGACACAGAACATGGAAACTGCCTGAAACTGCAGCTTAACTCGACCGACAATCCTCTGAAGGCAGAGTCTGTGCACAGCATGGAATGTGTTTATGCTGCATATATGGAGTCATATGTGGACAATGATACTCTGATTACTGTTCTGAAGCTCAGTCATTTACTCCGTTCTGGCGGGATTTTTCCCCTTGAGGAGCTTTTTGGGTACGATGGTGGAAGTCTTTACCGGGAAAAGAAGCCGAATATGCAGGTTGTCAACTGCAGAGAATCGGTTACCCTGCGGGAACAAAGTTCCACATCTTCCAAAGGCCTGGATCAGGTTCCGCTCGGAGCCACTGTTCTTGCCTTTCCTGAAACCGGAGAAGAAAACGGATTTGTTCGATGTATCTATCATGGCCAGGAAGGATACATCTTCTCTAAATATCTGCAGACTTTTTTATCAGGACAATGATCTGCGGATGAACGGAGAAATCTGGTAGGATGCACCCTGCCCTGTGCCCTGTCAATGATCTTCTGCGGTTCTTTCGAGGATATTTTTCAATATGAAACGATCTGCTTTGGAGTCTCTGTATGGACTTTTGATAGATTTCAAGAAAGGAATAACACGGACATGAATGGTAAATCAAATGGATCCAATAAGAGAGAACGGTTGGGAAGCCGTCTGGGCTTTATCATGCTTTCTGCAGGATGTGCCATCGGCTGCGGAAATGTCTGGAAATTTCCATGGATGTGTGGTGAATTTGGCGGCGGAAGCTTTGTATTTATCTACATCATATGCCTGCTGATTCTGGGGCTGCCGGTTCTGACCATGGAATTTTCTGTGGGGCGCGCTGCACAGGCCAGTCCCATGAACATGTTCCGAAAGCTTCGGGAACCAAAGCGCGGCTGGAGTCTCATCGGAATTATCTCGCTCCTCGGAAGCGTTTCTCTGATGGCTTTTTATACGGTTGTCGCCGGTTGGATTCTGAATTATTTCTGTCATTTTCTGATCGGCCAGACTGAACAGCTGACATTCTCAGGGATGATCACCAGTCCTGTAGAGAACGTGATCTATCTTCTGGTTACCATAGTGCTTGCGTTTACCATTCTCAGTTTCAGCCTGAAGGATGGACTTGAGCGGATTACCAAAGTCATGATGACAGCTCTGCTGGTTCTGATGATGATCATTCTCCTCCACAGCATTTCGCTTTCGGGCGCGAAAGACGGACTCTTGTTTTATCTGATACCTGACTTTTCAAAGATCAGTATTGGAACGATTGTCAAAGCCATGAACCAGGCTTTCTTCACATTATCCATCGGCATGGGCTGTATGGCAATTTTCGGCAGTTATATTGGAAAAGATCGTTCCCTTCTCGGAGAGGCAGGAACTGTTATTGTACTGGATACGGCAGTGGCTCTGCTTGCCGGCGGTATCATCTTCCCTGCCTGTTTTACCTACGGGTTGAAAGTGACTGACGGCCCCGGACTCCTGTTTAACACCATGGCAGATGTATTTAATCACATGGCTGGCGGAAGATGGTGGGGAACGCTGTTCTTCCTGTTTATGGTCTTTGCCGCATTCTCCACGGTTCTGGCTGTCTGTGAAAACATTCTGGCCATGATGCGTGAAATGTTTGGATGGGATCGGAAAAAAGGCAGCCTGATCTGTGGAATCGTCATCTTCTTTCTGAGTCTGACGACCGCTCTCGGATACAGTGTTTTCCATTTTCAGCCATTCGCTGAAGGAAGCTCGTGGCTTGATTTCTGGGATTTCATTGTCTCAACGAATGTGCTGCCGCTGGGTTCTATTGCCTATTCCCTTTTCTGCTGCAATCGTTTTGGCTGGGGATGGGATCATTTTGTTGCCGAGGCAAACAGCGGTGTCGGATTGAAAGTAAAGCCATGGATGAAGCCTTTGTTCCGTTATGTCATCCCCATCATCATTTTATTCCTGTATGTGTATGGTCTCATGACATTTAAATGGCGGTAAGTATTCACCGGAAAACGGACTCCCGTTCAATGGAAGTCCGTTTTCTGATTCCGGCTTTATCAGGCCAATCGAGGGCAGACCGACTGTTCAGAAAAATCTCCCTGTCTTTCTGCGTTTTCTCCAGGCGGGCAGTTGACAGATTTCCTTCAGTTTCAGATAATAACGACACTCTGTTTTCAGCGATTATTCATCGAGGTGATTAACGTGGCTACACAGCATTCAACACAGATCAGGGAAAATGTACACATTCGGGAGCCAAAGAAGTATCAGGTCATCATGCATAATGACGACTTTACCACAATGGATTTTGTAGTTTCCATTCTGATCGATATCTTTCAGAAGACGCCTGCTGCTGCTGAAATACTGATGCTTCAGGTGCATAAAAGCGGACGTGCCATGGTTGGCATCTATCCTTATGATATTGCCTGTACAAAGGTTCGACTGGCATTGAACCGTGCCAAGGCACAGAATTTTCCATTTCGGATGACGGTGGAGGAAGTCTGATATGAAATACAGTCAGACGGTTCAGAATATCCTGCAGGCTGCTTATGCTTATGCCAGAGAAGAGAAACTCGCCTATCTGACGCCGGAGGTCACCCTTTTGTGTATTTGCAGTCAGGAAGAATTCAACTCTTCGTATACTGCCTGCGGAGGCGATACGGAAACCCTTCGGTCCGATCTTGTATCATACATCGAGGAGAACATTGACAGTGCGGAAGGAGAAACGCCCGTTCTCTCAGCTCTGATGGAATATATTCTTTCCTACGCAGCAGCGCAGGCGGCCAACAGTGCCCGGGAGGAAATCGACCTGCGTCACATCATTTATGCACTTTGCCAGACACAGGACTGTTACGCTTCCTATTACCTCCTGCGTCAGGGCGTGGATTCGATGGAACTTCTGCAGGCATTTACGCAGATTGAGCAGGGTGACACCCCTGCTTCTTCCTCTGACTCCGAACATGTTCATCCGCATGAGACAGGCCAGGCATCCGTGGATGATATCTCACTGTATGCGCCGTGCCTGAACGACACCCTGAAAAACACAAATCCGCTTATTGGCCGGGAAGAGGAACTGGACCGCACCATGCAGATTCTGTGCAGAAAAGACAAGAATAATCCATTGCACATTGGTGAACCCGGAGTCGGAAAAACGGCAATAACCTATGGACTTGTCAAACGCCTGTGCAGTGGAAATGTCCCGGACATTCTTAAAGGCAGCCGGGTATACATGCTCGATCTGAGCGGCATGCTGGCTGGTACACAGTTCCGGGGAGAATTTGAAAAGCGTTTCAAACGAGTCCTGTCCGAGATTTCCAAAGAAGAAAAGCCGATTATCTATATCGATGAAATCCATAATCTTGCCGGAGCCGGCGCAACAGGTGACGGATCCATGGACGCTTCCAATCTGCTCAAACCTTATCTTTCTGAAGGGCATATCCGTTTTATTGGTGCAACGACATTTGAAGAATACAAACGCTATTTCGAAAAGAATAAATCCCTGGTACGCCGATTTCAGAATGTGGAAATTCTGGAACCTTCGGAAGAGGAAACCATTCGGATTCTTGAAGGACTGCGTCCTCTGTATGAAGCGTATCACGGTGTCCGCTATGCGCCGGATGTCCTTCCCTATGCTGTTGCCATGGCCAGAAAACATATTCATGAGCGCTTTCTGCCGGACAAGGCAATTGATCTTATAGATGAAGCCGGAAGCTACCGGAAGCTGCATCCGCTGGAACAGACGGAGCAGGTTGTGGACATTGACCTGATCAATCAGGTACTTACCAGTATCTGCCGCATTCCGATAGAGACAGTGGATGCAGAGGATCTTTCTTCCCTTGCCACGCTGGAATCCCGAATCAAACAACGGGTCTTTGGACAGGACGCTGCGGTTACCGAGGTCGTTAATGCGGTTAAATTTTCAAAAGCCGGTCTGCTGCAGGAAAACAAGCCGCTGGCCAGCCTCCTCTTTGTAGGCCCTACCGGCGTCGGAAAAACGGAAGTTGCCAGAACCCTTGCCCAGGAGCTTGGTGTTCGTCTGCTGCGCTTTGACATGAGTGAATACGAGGAAAAACATGCTGTAGCCAAGCTGATTGGCTCTCCTGCCGGGTACGTTGGTTATGAGGACGGCGGTCTTCTGACAGAAGCGGTACGCAAGAATCCCTCTGCCGTGCTTCTTCTGGATGAAATTGAGAAAGCTCATCCGGATATCTACAATGTGCTGCTCCAGGTCATGGATTATGCCACATTGACGGATAATCAGGGCCGCAAGGCCGACTTTTCCCACATCACACTCATTATGACAAGCAATGCCGGCGCCAGCAGAATCGGAAAAGGAACAATGGGATTTGGCCGTCAGACACTTGGACAGGGAGTTCTAATGGAAGAAGTGAAAAACGTCTTTCAGCCAGAATTCCGGAATCGGCTGGATAAAATTGTCCTTTTCCGCAATATGGATGAGGACATGGCCCGGAAGATTGTCTTAAAAAAGCTTTCTGAACTGAAAGATTCACTGCTGCAGAAAAATGTTTACCTGAATGTCGATAAAGATGCTGAGGAGAAAATCCGGGCAAATGGAATTTCCGAACAGTTTGGTGCCCGCGAAGTGGATCGTGTCATCCGCAGTGAAATAAAGCCTCTTTTTGTGGATGAAATGCTGTTCGGACGTCTGGCAAAAGGCGGCCGAATCCGGCTCACCGCTGAGGAGGATAAGTTCCGGATTCGCTTTGAAGATTCGCTGCAATGATTCCTGCGTCTGTCATAATCTGGATATAATCAGAAACCGCAGTACCGGCAATTACCGGCTGCTGCGGTTTCTGTGCGTTTTCTTTTCCTTCGGCAGTCAGATCCTTTTGTGAAGAGGTGTCAGTCGGCTGAACAAATACTCGTAAAGTGTCTGACATCCAGCACAGCAGACCTGCAGCATTTCTGTCAGATCAGAATGCATTGTTACAGCAATGAATAGTTGGTGTAATCATTTCGATGCCATCCCTGTGAGATTGCCCATTCCAGATTTTCACCCCGGGTCATTCCGTTATCGTCCGTATCCTCTTCGTCATACAGTTCCTTCCAGTCGCCACGGTAGCTTGATTGATAATCATCATTCATATTTTCAACGACGACGGCATTCGGGGCGAGTCTCAGATGTTTAATAATCGCTGCAAAGCCGAACACATTTCCGCTGTCTTCAATCAGCATATCCCCATCGGCCGCCATCAGCACCGGTTCTCTCTTGGTCAGCACCCTATTGACCGTTTTTACTGCTTTTGCAACACTGACTGCTTTCTGCTCAATCAGGTCGGTATAGCCTCTGCTGCCGCTGATATAGAAACTCCATCCGTCTCCAAAGTCGTAAACGTATTTAAGTACATCGGCAAAAGGATGTGGATCAATTTCTGTTCCAGCCTCCAGTGCTGCCTGAATCTGTTCATGTGTAACAATCTGGGGACTTACGAGTCCGCTTAACGGATTGATCAGATCCCAGTTCTCATCATGCGGAAGTCTGTCGTCACTGAGCGCCAACACGTCTCCGATTTGTAACCGCTCAATCACCTGACTCAAATCACACCCGGTTGCATTGAAACCGTCCAGAATGGAGAGATCACCAAGCCGGACTTTCTGGAGCGTACATACATCCGGATCGTCTGCGGTACAGGCAGCCGGTATGACTGCATAATAAAGACTGTGCATTGTCAGTTTAACATGTTCTGCTGATTCCAGAATGGAATCAATATCGGCAGCTTCGATGATTGCTCTGTCTGTCGGGCTTTCATTCCCGGAAGGATTTACTTTCTCGACGATGTAATACAGATCATCGGGTGAAAAAGGAGGCATTTTGGAATTAGTGTCCTCATAGTCATCTTGCTGATCCTTTTTATCATCAGCCTCATTTTCCGGCGGATAGTAATCTTCGAGATAGTCATCTTCATAACTGTAGGGGGCGGTATACTGCATTTTCATCCATTTGTTAAAATTGCCCCCGGTAAACATAGGAATATCCAGTGTGAAGAAGTCCTCTTCTTCGGTTTCCTGGTGTATAATCACGCCTCTCAGATTCAGCAGATTTTCCATTTTATCTCCGGTAAGTTTCTGTATTGTAGAGATGAAAATCTGGAACATATGTTCATGCGAGTCCTGAAAACCGAAGACACGCTGAAGCACGTAATGCAATGATCGAAGCGGCATTTCCTTTGGAACAATAATATCACGAGAGATGGTTATCCCCCGTTTGACATTTCCATACTTCTGAAGGATTTCTTTTGATTCTTGATCGATACCCGCTAATTTTACATTCAGTCGGATCAGGCCATCCGGCAGCAAATACACCTGTTTGTTTTCGGTTTTATCGGATTTCTTCATCATGCACCTCCTACAGCTGCTTTATTCACTACCACTCCAAAAAAGAACCTTTATCTGCCATTCCCCTTGCATCCGGGACGTACAGAGTTGTTTCTTTGATGAATCGTGGTTTTGAACCATATTTCAATATGGGACTATTTTACAATGACAACCGGAACAAGATCAACCCCGATTCCGGATGTTTTCCATGTCAGCGGGAGCCGGCCGAGTTTTTCAGATTTTCCGGTAAAACATTCGGTGTATCTGAATGCTTCTGTACCAATCAATCACAAAAAAACAATCAAGTTCAAACGAAAAAGGCTCTCCAGATACTGACGAAGAGCTTTTTCTGCTTGTGACATGTCATGGCATTAACCTGACGATTCGCACATCTTCGTGAGACTTGGTAAAGAAGCTGGCAATTTGACGTATTTCATTTCTGTGTCAGACGCGGCTGGATCATTCCTCTCAGGATCTATTCATCCTATACGGAGATCATCTGTGATACCATTTCGGAATGACAGCATCGAAACCGTCATAATCGTCAAGAGCGGTTTCGTATCTTTTTACCATTCCGGCAATTTCCTGCTGCCCGAACTTTTCAGCCCATTTGATCGAAAAAAGAGAGGCATG
>CACXHF010000270.1 GCA_902767305.1 uncultured Eubacteriales bacterium | reverse complement strand
TGTTCGATGGAAACAATCTTTGGTTCCCAACGTCCTTTTGCAAAATGCGGGTCAATGACACGCATGAAAAGGTAAGCAAGTACTGTTCCCAGAAGTGCAGTGACTGCCATGAACAGTTCAGAATTGATCTGCGGGAAATAAGATGACAGGAAATAGCCTGCAGCCAGTCCGAGCAGAAAACCGGCCAGCGGAATCAGATAGGCAACCATGGATGCCATGACTACATGGGAGTCATCCATTTCTACCTCAACAATATCTCCGATCTCCGCCTTTCCTTTCAGTTTAATTTCATGCTGTTTGCAGCTTTCACTGCCCCGTGGACAGTTGTGACAGTCACCACAGGCCTCCGGACGTTCAAAGACGACCGTCATCATCCTGCCGTCACAGTCTTTTACAATTCCCTTATTCAGCATGGTTCTGCCCTTTCACAAAAGCTGCGATTCCCGCTGCATCTGACAGAGCAAACGGTTTTTCAACATGACTTTCCATATGCCGCAGCTTTACCTGACCACCGGTAAGTTCATCTTCGCCAATCGTGATGACATAGGCAGCTCCGGATTTATCCGCATACTTGAACTGCGCTTTCATGGAACGACCGACGTGATCGATGTCTGCACGCACACCTTCGCGGCGCAGGGCGGCACAGAGTTCAAGTGCTGCCATCCTTGCTTTTTCGCCGTAATTGGCGATATATACTTCCAGCAGATCCGGTTTGGGAATGACTACGCCGGTCTGTTCCATAACCATCAGCAGACGTTCCATTCCCATTCCGAAACCGACGCCGGCCATTGCAGGGCCGCCGACTTCCTCAATCAGATGATCATACCGGCCGCCGCCGCAGACTGTCAGCGGTCCCTCCGGCAGACGAGCAATGATTTCAAATACGGTCTTGGTATAATAATCCAGTCCGCGGACAATCTGCGGATCGATGGTATATGCAATACCCAGTGCAGAAAGTGCCTGTTTAAGCGTCTCAAAGTGGCTGCTGCAGTCCTCACAGAGGTAGTCAATCATCTTCGGCGCACCTGCTGCTGCGGCCTTGCAGGCCTCTTCCTTGCAGTCAAGAAGGCGCATGGGATTACGTTCAAAACGTCCCTTGCAGTTTTCGCACATTCCGCTGAGTTTCGGAGCAAAGAATGCTCTCAGTGCCTCATAATATCTGGCACGGCATTCCGGACAGCCGATGGAATTGATATGCAGCTCAAGTCCGCTGACACCAAGAGAACTGGTAATGTTCCAGGCGAGTGCGATCAGCTCAGCATCTTCTGTCGCAAGAGGTGCACCAAACACCTCTACACCAAACTGATGGAATTCCCTGAGCCGGCCGTTCTGCGGCTTTTCATAGCGAAAATTCGGCATGGAAAGATAATACATCTTCGCCGGCAGAGTCTCCGCATAGAGCCGGCTTTCGATGAACGAGCGGACGACTGACGCAGTTCCTTCCGGCTTAAGTGTAATGGAGCGTCCACCCTTATCCATGAACGTATACATTTCTTTCTGAACCACGTCCGTCGTATCCCCGACGCTTCTCAGAAAGAGCTCGGTATGCTCAAACATCGGGGTCCGGACTTCCCGCAGACCGGCCAGAGCCGTCATCCTGCGAATCCGCTCTTCCACATACTGCCATTTATAGCTTTCTGTCATGGGAACGTCCCGCGTTCCCTTCGGTGCTTGCGTCAACATATGTATTCCTCCAGATAAGTATTTCCGGTCAGTTGCCGGAATCGTTTTTCAGGAATCAGATCCCCTCCGACTCCTGCATTCTCTTCCATTCCTCTCTTGAAATGAGAACCTGCCGCGGCTTGGCATTTCCTTCCGACTCAGCCGTAATGCCCCGCAGGGTCATCTCGTCCACCAGTCTGCCCGCACGGGCGTATCCGATTCTCAGGCGGCGCTGCAGCATGGAAATGGATACCTGTCCGGACTCAACGGCGAGTTCAATTGCCTTAGCCAGCATTTCATCTACCTGTGAATCCTGACTGGACGAGGTATCCGCGTTCTCCTGCGCTTTCTCCGTTTCGGTTGCCGCATTAATGCGGTCAATTACGTCATCACTGTACTCAGCCAGGTGCTGTGCCTTTACAGCCGAGACAATCCGCTCCACTTCAGCATCTGATACGAAGCATCCCTGAACACGTGTCGGCTTGTTTGCCCCCTGCGGCGCATACAGCATATCACCCTTGCCAAGCAGTTTCTCAGCTCCGCTGGAATCGAGAATCGTCCGGCTGTCAATCTGTGAGGATACTGCAAATGCGATACGGCTGGGAATATTGGCCTTGATAACGCCGGTGATAACATTGACGGACGGACGCTGGGTAGCAATGACCAGATGAATTCCGGCTGCACGGGCCAGCTGTGCAAGACGGCAGATGGATTCCTCCACTTCACCGGGGGCAACCATCATCAGGTCCGCCAGCTCATCGATGATGACGATGATTTTATACATCTTTGGCTCATCCGGCCCGATGGCGGCGTTGTATCCCTTGATATCACGTACGCCCATGGATTCAAAACGCTTATAACGGTGTTCCATCTCAACCACTGCCCAGTCAAGTGCGGCAGATGCTTTTTTCGGATCCGTCACGACAGGAATCAGCAGGTGCGGAATTCCATTGTATACCGAAAGTTCAACCACTTTCGGGTCTACCAGAATGAGACGTACTTCATCCGGACTTGCCCGGAAAATGATGGAGTTGATGATCGTATTGATACAGACAGATTTACCGGAACCGGTAGCACCGGCGATCAGCACGTGAGGCATCTTTGCCATATCTGCAATCACCGGTCTTCCGGAGATTCCTTTGCCAAGAGCCACTGCCGTGGGACTTGTTTCCTTGTTCATCTC
>CACXHF010000269.1 GCA_902767305.1 uncultured Eubacteriales bacterium | reverse complement strand
TGGGGAAGTGATGAATGTCAGGCAGGAAGGAAGCCCTAAGGGAAGCGGGATCATATTTACATATCTTGATGGCAGGGTGATCCGCGCGGATATTGACCTGACCCACGAGTACGCGATGAGAAGCGACGGAGTCGAGTGCGGGAAGATCAAAAAGGAGAGAAAGCAGGGAATCTATCCGCCGTTTCTTGAAGCATTCCAGCAGCTGTATGAGAGTCATAAGGATTTCCTTGCAACGCAGGTTTTTGAAGCGGAGTACTGCCCAATGTTTGTAAATTCGACCGGGATGGCCATGACGTATGGGAATTATTATTCCCGTTTCCAGTATCTTGTGGATACATATCTCAGGCCGCTTCTTCTTGATCATTCTGATCCTGAATGCAGGATATATGGCCAGATGCTCTGCGAGAATAAGCTGGCCCCACATTCCCTCAGGCATTGGTTTTCAACCCAGCTTGCGCTTCGTGGGGAAAGCATTGATCAGCTACAGTTCTGGAGAGGGGACAGGAGCCCTGAAAGCGCGCTGGTGTATCTTCAGAATAAGGGAGACCTGGTAAGGGAGCTTGCCAAGACAAACGAACTGCTGGCGGCATTCCTGATGGAGGAAGGAGCCATAAGCCATGGAAAAGGTTGAATTCTTCAGAGCAGTTAAAGCCATGGCGTACGACCGGCGGTCGCTGTATAAGGGCAGCATAAAAGACAGGGACAAGCTTTTGGATTTCCTGGAAATGAATGGCTGGTTTGGACTTGACCGCAATGAGATCATACGATCAGAAGATGGGATTTCCATCACTGAGGATCATATGAGGATCCTGCGTGACAAGCTTGGACTCTGGCTGGACGGGTTCAGGCGCAGCAACAGTGATAAGCTGGAGCTTCTGCTGGCATTCGGAGAAAAAAGCCTGCCGCAGACAGTATCTTATTTCAGGGAATACATAAGAGCTGAAAGCAGGAATGATGATATTTCATCATGGCGTTTGCTGGATTTTCTGCTTTATCACCTGCCCGGAGAGATCACGGAAATAGATACGGATGCGGAAGGACGGCTTGTGGATAAGCTGGACCGTGAGGCAACCCGCTCTGTCGCGGAATTATACGCCGGCTTTCATGAATGGCTACAGAAAAAGCTCGGAATAAGCGGTTGGAGATATAAGTTTGAGTACCGAAAAAAGCGGGATGAAATAGGAGCGTATACCGTCAGTCAGTTTTCGCATATGGCGTACTGCGTGTTTAATGATGAGTGGTGGGAAAAACAACAGATGGTGGAAAAAGCCTGCAAGTCAGCGGCTTATGCGAATCTCTGGGCGTTTATCGCCATGCACTTTGTATGCGGGCTAAGGTCTACGGATATCATAAGGCTTCCAATGCCGGATTTAGGATGTGATGGCGATACATTCCGGGAAAAGGTATTGTCTGGGATATTTGAGAAGCCTGAGGCTATTTCGCAGGATATGCAGATCCGGGTCAGGTACCGGCCGGGACATCCGAACAAAACGGCGGCGGGATCGGATATACCTGAGCTTAAGGTATTCATACCTGTTACATTGGAAAAACCTGTAGGCATCATCATTGGGATAGCAGCAAGCCACTGTAATGGTGGAAAACCGGGAGATCATTTTATCCATGCTGACAGAAGCATATCCAGAACAAGGGGCTTTTTCGGTAAGGAATTCATGGAGGTTCTTGGCGGAAAAGGCTTTGCGAGCTCCAGGGCTAATAAAGCATACTTGCAGGGATTGGAAATGATGTCTGACGCATCGGAAGGTAACGTAAAGGGATATATGATCGCTGCACTGGCGAGGAGCCACAAGGGCGGATTTGCGACATTGCCGGATGTCACGGATATATACCTGAGGGATGCTGCCTTCTCCGGTTATAAGCCTGAATTCATTGCCAGAGAGATGTTTGAAAGGGGCGTTTTCGGATTTGTTCCTCATCTGCTTCTTGAGGTATACGCCGGAAGTGAATACACGCAGCTTTCCATACCGGATCAGACCTGGCTGATCAAAAATTTCGGGATACGTCCATCCAGGATTGAAAGTATTGTCCGCATATGTGAGTCATCGCTGGCGAGGGCGAGGGATACTGTTGCGGACATCGTTGCATCAAAAGCTGATATAGCTGCGCTGGTACAGGAGATCGCATCAGGCCGGGCTGTATCAAGACAGGATGACTGCCTGTGCGTAATGACTGCAGGTGGATTTACCTGCCCATATCCTGACAGGGCAGCCTGCATGGGATGCCGTTATGAGATCCATACAAAGTCAGTGCTGCACCAGTTGTCAAGTGAATACGCCAGAATGAAGATGTTTTCAGATGGACCAGACGGTTGGAGATACCGGGCGATGATAAGAGAGGCTATCCTGCCGGTGATCGGAGAATACCTTGCGACTGTTAAAGAACAGATACCGGAGATAGACATGGATGCAATGGCAGAAATCATGGAAGGAGGCGTGTCGGGTTATGATAACGGCGGCGAACAGGCTGGCGGGAACAGACTACAGCAGGTATCTTGCAGTTGATGAGATCGACGCGGAAACAATAAAGGCGGCAAGGGAAATCTTTGACCGCTACAGGGATAACGGGGTTATTACAGGGGGCAGGTTTGAAGATGATGAGTGGCCTGTGACGGATGAGAAGAGCAGGACGAGTATCCGTTTCGGTTTTTCGGAGATAGAATACGATAAACACGCAAAGTCATGGGTCGGATGTACTGCGGGATGCTTCCGGGATGCGGTAAAAAGCTGCGTGCTGTTTCATATGGGGGCATGGACATTGGCTACTCTCAGGCAGTTTGCGTTCCACCTTTGTGGAATTGCGGGAGCGGACTTCCCGGATGAGGACGGATTTGGTGAGGAATCATCGCAGGTACTGGAGATTCTCCAGATGATTCCGGGATATTCGGAGATGAGGAACGCCGCGATCGAATGCCTGGAAGATTGTGCTTCCCTTTACAGGATCCGCTCCGGCGGCCAAAGGAAACTGCTTGATTTCGCCGCATACTTCCGCTTCCATGATGCTCTGGATACATACTGGAAGAGCGCTACGGAGGAAGACCGGGTGTTTTATTTTCCATTGTATCTGTGGTGGAAGCTTACGGCGGTGCTGCCCCTCAGGGTGACAGAGTTTTTGATGACCCCTGCGGAATGTATCCGGAGCACGGAGTACGGGTGGCAGGTAACTGTAAGGAGGACGAGGTTAAAAGGCGGAAACTCGCTGATGGCATATAGGATTGACAAGGATTATGAAAAGAAAACATACCCGGTATCTTCTGAGCTGGCGGAAGAAATCGT
>CACXHF010000268.1 GCA_902767305.1 uncultured Eubacteriales bacterium | reverse complement strand
TTCAGCGCCGATGGTACTTGGCTGGAGACGGCCCGGGAGAGTAGGACGCTGCCGGATTCCACAAGAGAGAGCCTTGCATTTGCAGGGCTCTTTTTTTGTTTATGAAAAAACTGATGCTGAAAGGCCAGAAAGTGACGCCCCACCGATTCAGTGCTTAAGCTAAAACTCCCGGCAGGTCCTGCTTCAGGTTAATGACCGGCCGGGAGTTTCAGGTTATTCAGGAGGACGGTAACAGCAGAGGGACGAACGTGCCAGGCTGTCAGACAGAGCAGCAGTGCATTCTCTGTTCATTGGTGTCGGGCAGAACTCACTGAGTGAAGGAAATGTTGGATGGATGCACCTTAATCCTGTCTGTTCGACGTTTTTCAACTGAGAAGTTCAAGCAGTTCGTCATTAGATAGATTCATGAGACTCTGAGATTCACCATTGAGAATTGCTTCCGCCAGTTCCTTTTTAGCATTCTGCAGTTCAACAATCTTTTCCTCAATGGTTTGACTGGCTACCAGCTTGTATACCGTTACTTGACGGGTCTGCCCGATACGGTGTGCACGGTCTGTCGCCTGATTCTGGACGGCAAGATTCCACCATGGGTCATAATGAATAACCATATCTGCACCGGTAAGGTTAAGGCCTGTACCGCCTGCTCTGAGAGAAATCAGGAAGACAGGTGTATCTCCGTTGTTGAATGCATTGACAAGACGTAACCGCTCCTGCTTGGGTGTAGCGCCGGTTATCTTGAAATAGGAAATTTTATGAGATTTGAGGTCTTCCTCAAGCAATGCAAGCATGGAGGTAAACTGTGAAAACAGGAGCATTCTGTGGCCGCCGTCGATTGCGCTTTCGATCAGGTCCAGACACATCTCACGCTTGGCGCTCTTCCCGGAATAATCCTCATACAGGAGAGATGGATCACAGCAAAGCTGACGCAGACGTGTAATTTCAGCGAGAATACGGAGTTTATCCTCTCCACTGTTTCCACTGCTGTTCAGAAGCTGTTTCATGTGGACAACCTGTGCATCATACAGCTTCCGCTGTTCTTTCTCCATCATGGCTGTACGAACCTCCTCGAGTTTCTCGGGAAGCTCCTTGAGCACGTCAGCTTTCAGTCTTCGGAGAATAAACGGACCAGTCATCCTGGCAAGGCGATCTGTTTTTTCCCTGTCGTCCTGTTTCATAATCGGCAGTTCATAATTTTTCTGGAAGTCATTTTCACTGTACAGGAAGCCCGGCATCAGGAAATCCATGATGCTCCAGAGCTCAGAGAGGCGGTTTTCAATAGGTGTTCCTGTCAGGGCAAAACGGTGTTTTGCATGGAGAACCTTGACAGCCTTCGTGATACCGGCTTTAGTGTTCTTGATAAACTGTGCCTCGTCCAGAATAATGCATGTGAACGGAATAGATTCAAAGTGGACAACATCATTTCGAACAATATCGTAGGAAGCAATATAAAGATCCGCCGTATTTTTACCCTCTGCAGCGGCCTTGAGGAACGCGCGGCGTTCGCCCTGTGTTCCGGACAGAGTGATAACATTCAGCTCCGGAGTGAATTTTGTGGCTTCTTCCTTCCAGTTGAATACCAGGGAAGCCGGACAGGCAATCAGTGAAGGACCACTTTCCCCTTCTGCCTTCAGAGCGGTTAGGACACTGAGCATCTGCAGGGTTTTTCCGAGTCCCATCTCATCGGCCAGGATACCGCCGAAGCCGGCACGAGCCAGTGTTCTGAGCCACTTGTATCCGTATATCTGATAAGGGCGCAGAGTGTTTTCCAGTTTCTCCGGAACCTCATCGTCTGAATCCCGTATGGTTTTGAAGTTCTTAATGAGTGTACGGAAAGTGCGGTCGCGGCTTCCGACCAGGTCTTCATGGGCTTCCAGAAGCTGATTGACATATAACGCTCTGAACAGTGGTACATGCGATTTCTTCTGAATGGCTTCCTCCAGCGTGACGCCCATATCTGTCAGCATTTCCTCAAGCGTTGCGAAGGGAACATCCTGCTCAAGATCGATAAAATCTCCGCTCCGCAGACGGATATACCGTTTTTTTGCCCGGTATGCCTTGAGTATCTCCAACAGCTCATCCTCAGACATTTCGGATGTTGCCAGAGATAGATTCAGAAGACCGGAGGAAATGGAAATACGGAAGGTTGGTGTGGGAGCTTGCCTGACTCGGATTCCCGGGAAATCAG
This sequence comes from uncultured Eubacteriales bacterium, assembly GCA_902767305.1. Taxonomy (GTDB): domain Bacteria; phylum Bacillota; class Clostridia; order Christensenellales; family Aristaeellaceae; genus Ventricola. Next base: position 8,831 of record CACXHF010000268.1, on the reverse strand, counting down.
CGGAGGCCCGCACGACACCGTAGTTTTCCATGGCGGCTGTTCCGGCTGTCAGTATTTCGAACAGTACATCATCGCTGGCCTTTCGTTTGCCGACACCTTCCTGAATATTCCACGTTGGAAAGAACTGTTTAGCTGCCCTGAGAGCAAGTTCCTCGAGTCCTTGGTCCCGTATAATGTCTTTTGAAGTGGACTGAGAAACAGGAAGCGAAAAGGAGTCTTCGCCGTAGGCAACTGTTGCCGCACAGGTGAAAAGATTTTCGTCTTTGTCATAATCCAGTGTATACGTATATTCACCTTTAGGCGGGATCACGTCATCGAAACGTCCGGTGACATGATCGGTCAGAATAATATGCGGATTCTGGCGGAACTGTTCAAGTGTGCGATATATAAATACCGGCATATTTTTCTTACCAATTGTTCCTGTGAAAGTAGACTGGAATTTGAACATTTTGGAATAGGGAGCAAGTACCTCAAGATCCTCTTCTGTAATCCGACTGAGGTAATGCTGGTCCAGAATATACCGATAGGTTGCCCCTTCATAAATAACGGGAATGGAACCGTCAATGGAGATCCCGTCAATAAGGCCGTTATGTTCAATCGGTTCCACGGTGAAGTGAATCTGTACCTCGTGATAACAGACCTGTATGGAATGCGAACCGTAAGAGTAACTTTCACAATTAATACGCATGCCAAGAGCGGCATCATAAAATGCATCCAGAATGCTTCCCTTGAGCCAGATGCCTGTATTAGCCTCAGCGGCAGAAGCAGAAAGCCCGGATTTGCTGTTCAGAAGACGGGCTTTTGAAGATTTTTCTGCATACTGACTTTGAAGAAGAGCAAAAAAAGGCTGGGATGCCTTATCAAAGGTACATTCGGAAAAATCGACGATGGTATTTTTTCCAAACTCAAATTTTCCCTGAGCAAGTACTGCAAGCGTAAAGGCAGGGAGTGCTTTGAGAACATAGGATTTTCCACCGGGCAGAGTAATGGAAAAACGAATCCTTGGCGTATTATACGTCCAGTCAATCATGGGGGTCAGGTGAAGTTTCTGCTGAGGCAGTTTTGTCGTCTTTTCCTCTGCGGCAACAGTCAGATTGCTCAGAAGTTCGTATCCGGTACGATCAGTCACATCACCTGGATTGTTTTCCTGAATATATGCCCAAAGGTGCTGTAACCCTTTCAGAATGTGAGAGCATAGCCTGTGCGGTGAACTGAATATATTCAGTTCATCGCAGGTGCACTTGATACTGACAGGTTCGTTATGTTTCATCAGAATGTTACAGGTATACCCGTTCATCTTATAATCAAGAGTCAGTATCTGCAGACCATCCTCTGCGAATTTGACAGACGGTTTTGCGCTGATCTCACGTACTGTCTCTGTTTCACGTTTTACGGAAGGGCTGACTGTCCATTCGTCAAGAACCAGAGGCAGAGGGAAATAAAAATCCTTTGCATTGACGGCTGTTTCATATGAGACACCGGAAAGGAGAACAGCTGCGGCCGGGAGTGCTTCAGCCTGTAATCTGAGTTCCTCTTTTTCTCTTTCTATCCGCTCCTGCATCTCCACAATCGTTTCAGTAAAGCCCATCGCTTCTGGATGCTTTTTCTCCAGATACAGGCCGATAGCAGTCATATGTTTGCATATGCCGTTATTTTGTGCCGCTTTGCATGAACAGTAAAATACATGACTGGGTGAAAATGTGACATCGTACATTCCATAGGAACGCAAAGATCTCTTCTGAATCATATTGGCATATGCATTTATATTTTTGTTGTATTCAGCACATTGCGTATAGTTGCCAGGAATATACCATGCTCCGAACGAACGGATGCCCGATACACTTGTAAATAACTGCTTATACGGTTTTTCCCTGAATACGTCATCAAAGCTGACATACGAAAAAGTGTGAGTGTCCAAAAATTCCTGACCCTGTTTAATCAGTTTATCATTAAATTCGTTGCGCCAATTCCATGTTGTGCTTCGCTTGCCTTCGTTTGTCATATTGAATATTCCTTTCCTGTCAATGTGCGAAATCGGGTTCTGCACTGTTCCTGTTTATCTGATCAAATCCGACGGGGCTGTAGTATGAGTGGAGAATTCACTTGGAAAGAAGTATGGAAGAAAGAAAAAAAGGATATTCTTCAGGACAGCATTGTTTTCAGTGGAATAAGACAGCCCGTAATTATCGAGCATCCCAGAGATAATAACCATTCGTGTTTCAGCACACATATTATCCAACTAATTTATATTGTATCATATTCTGATCAAAGGGCATAGAAAAATGGTGTGTAGTTTTCCTGGCCTGTACTGATGCGCATCAATAAAGAACAGACGTATAAAGAAAAGAGGTGAGAAGGCATGAAAAGGTTTTATGTACTGCGGGTTGCTTGGAGTGGCTTTGTCTGCGTTCGAAGATGGAATCAGACTGAGGTGACAAATCTTCAGATATGTCTGCTCTTAATCCAGAAGAAGAGTTGTATGCAGTCACGTATGTGACTGCTTCCTCAGGAGACGGATAAGACTGAAAATACTGACTCAAAGAAGTATTGTCAGAGTCAGAACTGTGCAACAACTGACAACATAATATTCCGGTGGAGGTCTGTATTTTGCCTTTGGCATCAGGAAAACGCAAATGTCTGAAAAAATAGGACAGAAATGAAATTACAACTTGCAGGATTGGCTTTTGAGGAGTAAAATCAGTTTCAAAGATTTTGCATAACTAAATATTCACAAGTAATGCGCTCTGGAGAAGCCCAATGACGGGGTGCCGAAGGTGTAAACGGGAAACCGCGATCTCTCAGGCAAAAGGACAGAGAATCCATTGAAAAAATCTGGATGCGCTATGCGTGTCTGTTTTTTTATGTGGAGAATCTGAATTAAATCCTATCCGGATCAGAGGAGGGCTAAAATGATCGAGCAGATTACAAGAATCAACTCAGTAGTGAATGATGCAGTTTGGGGATGGCCGGCATTAATTATGCTGGGGTTCGTCGGAATCCTGATGACCGTTCTGACACGCTTTTTTCAGGTGACGCATTTTACCCATTGGGTCAAGCATACGATTGGTGCAATTTTTGTTGACAAACATGTAACCGGACATACAAAAGACCTGTCGATTTCCCAGTTTCAATCGCTCTGTACAGCTCTGGCTGCAACGGTGGGAACAGGAAACATTGTCGGCGTGGCAGGAGCCATCGCGGTCGGCGGACCCGGAGCGGTCTTCTGGATGTGGCTGATTGCTTTTTTCGGTATGATGACCAATTTCGCTGAAAATGTACTTGGTATTCTCTACAGAAAGAAAGGAACAGACGGAGCATGGCATGGCGGTGCCATGTATTACCTGCGGGACGGCCTTGGAGGAAAGAAAGGACTCAGGCAGGTGGGTACTGTTCTGGCAGTGCTGTTTTCCTTTTTCTGTCTGCTGGCTTCATTTGGCATTGGCAATATGAGTCAGGTCAACTCCATGGTTTCCAATGTTCAGTCTGCCTTTGGAATTCCGAATTTCGTAACCGGCATTTTTCTGGTGATTGCAGTCGGGGCTGTTATTCTCGGTGGTCTTCAGCGCGTGGCGGCTATTACGGAAAAGCTGGTGCCGTTCATGGTCATTCTTTATCTTCTGGGGACGGTGATCATTATTGTGACGCATCTTTCCGTGATTCCTGCGGTTTTTGTGTCGATTTTCAAAGGGGCTTTTTCTCTTCGCGGTGCTCTTGGCGGCGGAGTCGGGGCAGGGATTGCCACGGCGATGAAAATGGGATTCAAACGCGGTGTGTTTTCCAATGAAGCCGGCCTTGGTTCCTCCGTTATGGTGCATTCTTCCTCAAATGTCAAGGAACCTGTCCGTCAGGGGATGTGGGGAGTCTTTGAAGTCTTTGCGGATACCATCATTGTATGTACACTGACGGCACTGACGATTCTGTCCTCCGGTCTGGTTGATCTTACTTCCGGAACACTGACCGCAGCGGGTGAGGCGGTCGGTTCCAGCGCACTGATGAGTGAAAGTTTCCGCATGACATTTGGTCCTGCCGGAGCTGCGTTTATCGCTCTGGCGATTCTTCTCTTCGCCTATTCCACTGTCCTGGGATGGAGTCACTACGGCGCTACAGCCTGCCATTATCTGTTTGGGGACAAATCTGTTCTGCCATACAGGATTGCCTTTACCGTCATAGTGTTTCTGGGCTCTGTCATTACCGCTCAGCTTGCGTGGGATATTTCGGACACCTTTAACGGCCTTATGATGGTTCCTAACCTGATCGGCCTGCTGATTCTCTGCCCGATGGTCATGAAAACAACGAAAAACTATGTTGACAGGAAAATCCGTCATATGGAAGTGAAGCCGATTCTTTCAATATGGCCGGAGATTCAGGAAATGCAGGAGAAAGCTATTCAAAATGCGGTCAGCGAAGAGGACGCTGAATAATGCACTGCAGAAGGCAGTATCACGATGTAATGTAAAAGAAGAAAAAGGGACAGGCTGCAGAAGTTGTTCTGCAGCCTGTCCCTTTTTGAATGGAAGTACAGATCAGATCGAGTTCAGGTATTCATCAGAGAGGACGGATTTGAAGAAGGGAATCCAGGCGTTAAAGTCGGAAAGAATCTTTGCTGCCTTTGGGGAATCCGTTGTTCGGACGTGCATTTCAAGAAGCCGATGAAGTTCTGCAGCCTGGATGGAGGAGATATTGTGTACACGCACCAGACTGCTGTTAATCCGCTGCTCCAGAGATCCGTCCATATCCAGTACCCAGGCAATCCCACCCGACATACCGGCACCGAAATTGTCACCTACTGTGCCGAGTACGGCAATTCGGCCGCCAGTCATGTATTCGCAGCCGTGGTCACCCAATCCTTCTACCACTGCCCATGCGCCGCTGTTGCGGACTGCAAAGCGTTCGCCTGCGGTACCGGCGATAAAGGCATAACCGGAGGTTGCACCGTAGAGAGCCACGTTGCCAATGAGGATATCCTCCGGATTCCAGAGGGCATCCACTGGGGGACGTACAGCCAGCGTTCCGCCGGAGAGACCTTTGCCCAGGTAGTCGTTGGCAACGCCGTAGAGCGTAATGGACTGGCCTTGCGGAAGAAAGGCGCCGAAAGACTGTCCGCCGCATCCCTGAGCCTGAATGTGCCGTTCCCCCTTCAGAAGCGTACCGAAAGCCCGGTCGGTCGTGGTCAGTTGGATATGGTCCTGAACCAGCCGTGCATCTGTACGTTCCTGCAGGGAAAAATCGTGCCGGGATTCCGGCTGGAAAGGTATGTTGAGGGCGAAGCCGATCAGATCAGAGAGGTCGAGATCCACATCGTCCTTTACCCGCAGCAGGTCACTGCGTCCGACCAGTTCTCTGACGGTTCTTGCGCCGAGTCTGGCCATGATCCGGCGCAGCTGACCGGCAACAAACAGCATGAACCGTTCCACATATTCCGGTTTTCCGACAAACTTTTTACGCAGTTCAGGATCCTGAGTGGCAATGCCGAAGGGACAGGTGCCCAGATGACAGACACGCATCATGCGGCAGCCCATGGTAATGAGCGGTGCAGTAGCGAAACCAAACTCCTCAGCCCCGAGCAGGAGTGCGACGGCAACATCATGACCGGTCATGAGTTTCCCGTCCGTTTCCAGGGTCACAGTCTGCCGCAGCCGGTTCCTGCAGAGAACCTGATGGGTTTCTGCCAGTCCAATTTCCCAGGGAAGACCGGCATGGTGGACACTTGACATGGGAGCAGCACCGGTACCGCCTTCGCCGCCTGAGATCAGGATGCCGCCTGCACCGGCTTTGGCAACGCCGCTGGCGATGGTACCGACGCCGGCAGAGGCGACAAGTTTGACGGTGACTTTGGCTTCTTCGCTGGCGCACTGAAGATCATAGATGAGTTCTGCCAGATCTTCGATGGAATAGATGTCGTGGTGCGGCGGGGGTGAAATCAGGGAGATGCCCGGAGTGGAGCAGCGGGTTCTTGCCACGCTCTCCGTTACTTTCGCACCGGGCAGGTGACCGCCTTCTCCGGGTTTTGCCCCCTGTGCCATCTTGATCTGGATTTCTTTTGCGGAAAGCAGATAGTCGCGTGTGACACCGAAACGCCCGGAGGCGACCTGCTTGATAGCGGAATTCAGTTCCGTACCGAAACGTTCATGCAGTTCGCCGCCTTCACCGCTGTTGGAGCGGCCGCCAAGATGATTCATGGCTTTGGCCATGCATTCATGGGCTTCCTGTGAGATGGATCCATAGGACATGGCACCGGTCCTGAAACGACGTACGATCTCACTGACGGGCTCGACTTCCTCAAGAGGAATCGGGGTACACAGATCATAATGGAAATCCAGGGAGGAGCGAATGGTACGCGGCCCCTCCTCCTCCACCAGACGAGAATATTCATCGAAGAGGGATTCGCTGTCGGTCCATACGGCCTCCTGGAGAAGCTTGATAACCTTCGGACTGTAAAGATGTTCCTCTGCATCGGGACCAGTACGCATCCGGTGACGGCCGACTGCCGGAAGTTCCTCCGGCGCATCGGGATGGAAAGCTTTTTCATGATAATACCGGCTGGTATTTTCTACATCATGCAGTCCTTTGCCACTGAGCGTGCAGGGAGTGTTGGTAAAATACTGCTGGACGAATTCCGGGTTCAGTCCGACTGCCTCAAACAACTGTGCGCTCTGGTAGGCCTGGAGGGTGGAAACGCCCATCTTTGAGGCGATTTTCAGCACGCCATCTGTCAGAGCACGATTGTAGTTCTGTATGGCCTGCTCGGCGTCTTTCGGGTGTTGGAGACGGATCACCTCATGAGCCAGGTAGGGATTGACTGCCCGGGCACCGTAGGCGATCAGCAGAGCTGTATGGTGTGTATCCCGGGGGTCAGCACTTTCCAGAATGACGGATACTTTTGTTCGTTTCCGGATGTGAATCAGGTGTTGTTCTAGTGCCGAGACTGCCAGCAGAGCAGGAATGGCAAGATGTTCCTGGTCAAGTCCGCGATCACTCAGAATGAGGATATTGATTCCTGACCGGCAGGCCAGATCGCAGTCGGCAAAAAGACGCTGCATTGCATTGCGCAGACGGGAACCGGTGGGATACAGCAGGGACAGTTCTCTGACGGAAAAGGCCGGATGATTCAGCCGGCGGATTCGTTCCAACTCCGGGCCGGTCAGAATCGGAGAAGACAATTCAAGAACAGTGCAGTTTTCTGCACCTTTTGACAGCAGGTTTCCGTCGTCTCCGATATAAATCGAACAGTCGGTTTTACATTTTTCTCGGAGTGCATCAATGGGAGGGTTCGTGACCTGAGCAAAACGCTGGCGGAAGAAGTCGTACAGCGGTGGATGAGCTTTTGAGAACATCGCCAGTGGTTCATCTGCGCCCATGGAGACAATGGGTTCGGTGCCTTTTTCTGCCATTGGCAGGAGTATGTCCCTAACATCCTCCCGGGTATAGCCGAAAGCTCGGCAAAGAAGAGCGGTTTCCATGGGATGTGCCTGGTATGGCGCATCGGGCAGATCACTGAGCCGGACGATTTGCCTGACCCAGTCACTGTACGGATACTGTAAGGCAAAACGGGACTTGAGGGCTTCAGATTCAAGCAGTTCACCGGTCTGCAGATCTGCACACAGAACATCACCGCTCCGGAGTTTCCAGCGACGTCGGATATGGGCATTTTCCTCAAAAAGGACGCCCGCCTCACTGGAGAGAATCAAACGATGGTCATCTGTCAGTGCACAGCGAAGGGGACGGAGTCCGTTACGATCCAGGGATGCGCAGACACTTTCACCGTCCGAATAAAGAACAGCAGCCGGTCCGTCCCAGGGCTCCATTACGGTGGAATAGTACCGGTATAGATCGTGCCAGGGCTTTGTCTCTTTTTCACCCTGCCAGGGCTCCGGAAGCAGAATCATGCCTGCCAGCGGAAGCGGGAAACCGTTCATGGCCAGAAACTCGAGCGTGTTGTCGAGCATCTGAGAATCGCTTCCGTCCGGATCAATTACGGGCAGAACGCGTTTCATGCTGTCACCCATCTGCTCGGAACACATGGTTTCCACGCGCGCCTTCATGCGGTCATGGTTGCCCCGGATGGTGTTAATTTCCCCGTTATGCAGGAGAAAACGCTGGGGATGTGCCTTGGACCAGCTGGGAAACGTGTTGGTGGAAAAGCGCGAATGAACCAGTGCCATCTGAGAAACATACCGGACATCCTGCAGATCGTCGTAAAAGGAGCGGAGCTGACTGACCAGCATCATTCCCTTGTAGACAATGGTACGGCAGGACAGAGAACAGATATAGGTATCAGTATCCTGTTTTTCAAAGGAACGGCGCAGGAGATACAGATGTCGGTCAAAATCTGCACCGGCCTGCAGCTGTGCAGGCCGGCGCAGGAAGCACTGGCGGATTCTTGGCATTGTACGCCGGGCACCGGCGCCGAGCTGAGCCGGATGGCAGGGAACATCCCGCCATCCGAGTATCGGGATTCCTTCGGCCTGTGCCAGACGTTCGAAGATCCGGCAGATATTGCAGACACCTACTTCGTCCTCAGGAAGGAAAAACATGCCGACCCCGTAGTCGCCGGGGCTGCCGAGACTGATCCCTTCCTCACGTGCCCAGACGGTAAAAAATTCATGGGGAAGCTGCGTCATAATGCCTACACCGTCACCTGTCGTGCCAAGCGCATCACTGCCTGCCCGATGGGCCAGACGTTCCACAATGGTTAGAGCCTGGTCGACGGTTCGGTGCGTTGCCCGGCCGCTCAGATCGACAACGGCACCGACACCGCAGGATTCGTGTTCCATTTCGGGCCGGTAAAGCGGATACTGATTGTCCATGGTTCATTCCTCCGTTCGTGCAGT
>CACXHF010000267.1 GCA_902767305.1 uncultured Eubacteriales bacterium | reverse complement strand
GAAAACCCCCGGTGTCCGTCCGAAAACGCCTGAATCGGAAAAAATTGGGGGAATCAGCATTTGACCTTCTTTGATCAAAGAGTTATACTATGGTCACCATCAAGGAAGGGGAACAAAAGAGAACCCTGACCGGATGGAAAAAATTATCAGAATGCGACCCTGCAGCACTGGCGATTTACCAGACCACAAGGCCAATTGAATGGAGGTTTGCATTATGAGTACGTATCTTCCTTCACTGTTTGGTGAAAATCTGATGGACATGTTTGATGATTTTGATCGTGATTTTTCGCGTGCATTTGCCCGTCCGGAGCATGTTCTGTACGGCAAGAACGCAGGCAGAATCATGAAAACAGATGTAAAGGAAAACGAAAACGGATATGAAGTGGATATTGATCTTCCGGGATTCCGTAAAGAAGATATCCATCTGGATCTGAACAGCGGCTATCTGACCATATCCGCTGAGAAAACGCTTTCGAAAGATCAGGAGAACAATGGAAAGGTATTACGCCAGGAGCGCTATGCGGGCTCCATGCAGCGCAGCTTCTATGTAGGCAGCGCGCTGACAGAGGAGGATATTAAAGCCCGGTACGAAAACGGCGTCCTGAGCCTGAATATCCCCAAGAAGGATGCAGAGAAACTCCCGCAGAAACGTCAGATCCTGATTGAATAACAGTTTTGAAAATCCCTTTACAGCAGCAGCGCAGCGCTGCTGCTTTTTTTATTCTGCATCTCTGCAGAACCCGGAGCAAACCGGAACTGCTGTCCTGAGTGCCGTCATCAAAAGATCTTCTGGTGAAAAATTTCAGAATTTCCCATATAGAACGTCTAAAAATGCAATTTTATACATTTTTATGTATAAAATTGCATTTTTGAAGTTGACAGGATGACTTTTTTTCGTATAATAATGCAAAAGACCTCAAGGAAAGGAATTCCCATGACCCGAGTATTTATCGACGGCAGTGCAGGAACGACCGGTCTCCGGCTTGCCGAACGGCTGCATGAACGCCGTGATATTGAGCTTCTTACACTCTCCGAGGAAAACAGAAAAAAACCTGAAGCACGAAAAGCGGTTATGAACCGTGCAGACATCGTCTTCCTCTGTCTCCCGGATGCTGCTGCCGTGGAATCAGTCTCTCTGATTGAAAACCCGGACACAGCTGTCATTGATACCTCAACCGCTCACCGGACGGCCGAGGGATGGACCTATGGTTTTCCGGAACTGGCCGGACAACGGGATCAGATTGCCCGAAGCCGGCGCATTGCCAATCCGGGCTGTCACGCCAGTGGCGTAATTGCCCTGCTCTATCCATTAATCCACTGCGGTGTACTTGATGCGGATGCATCGCTCAGCTGTTTTTCGCTGACTGGGTATTCCGGCGGCGGAAAAAAGATGATCGCGGAATATGAGTCGGAAACACGTTCCCCTCTGCTGGATGCCCCGCGGGTATACGGCATTTCCCAGAACCACAAGCACCTGCCGGAAATTGTCCGTATCTGCGGTCTCAGAAATGCTCCTCTGTTTTTTCCGATCGTCGGCGATTTCTATTCCGGAATGGAAGTCGTCATCGGGCTTCATCCATCCCAGGTAAAGGATTCTGCTTCCGGGCTGATGGAGATCTACCGTTCGTTCTATGCCGGAAGCCGCATCATCCATGTGGAAGCGGATGCAGATGAGTCCGGCTTTCTTTCTGCCGCTGCTTTCTCCGGGAGGGATGATCTGCAGATCACTGTCACAGGCGGAAACGGGCGGATTATGCTCACTGCACGATTTGACAATCTCGGAAAAGGGGCCTCCGGTTCCGCTCTGCAGAACATGAACATTCTGATGGGCGTTGATGAAACCACCGGCCTGATTCTCTGAACTTCCCATCATACGACCTGCCAGCCACTTTGAGAAGCAGGCCTGACGCATCGAGGCAGTCTGCCGGAACCGGGTATCGAAACCGGTATCAGATAACAGACTGCGATGCGCAGAAAGGAGAAAACATGATTCAGTTTGTTGAAGGCGGCGTTTGTGCCTCCAAAGGATTTTCTGCCTCCGGAGTTCACTGCGGAATCCGGAAGAACCAAAGCAAAAAAGATCTTGCACTGATTTACAGTAACGTGAAGGCCAATGCCGCTGCCGTTTATACAACCAATCTCGTCAAGGGTGCACCTCTCCTGGTGACCCAGTCACACCTTGCCAACGGACAGGCTCAGGCGATTCTGTGCAACAGCGGCAACGCCAACACCTGTAACGCAAACGGTGTTGAAGTCGCGGAGAAGATGTGCGAAATGCTGGCATCCTCTCTGCCCGTTGCACCGGAAGATGTTGTCATTGCTTCCACCGGAGTTATCGGCCAGCCGCTCAGTCTTGACCCCATTGCCTCCGGCATCGGTCCGCTGGTAGCCGGTCTGTCCCCGGAGGGAAACGATGCCGCAGCCGAGGGTATCATGACCACGGACACCGTTCGCAAAGAAGTTGCTGTCTCCTTTGAACTGGGCGGCAGAATCTGCCATATCGGCGGCATTGCAAAAGGCAGCGGCATGATTCACCCCAACATGGCCACCATGCTGGTTTTCCTGACCAGCGACGCCGCCATATCCCCGGCGCTTCTGCAGAAAGCCATCCGTGAAGATATTGCAAAAACCTTTAACATGGTCAGCGTCGACGGCGATACTTCCACGAATGACATGCTTGTTCTTCTGGCCAACGGTCTCGCCGGAAACCCTGAAATTGTCACGGAAGATACAGATTTCAAAACTTTTATGGAAGCCCTTGGAACCGTTACCGTCGCACTCTGCCGGATGATCGCCGGGGACGGTGAGGGAGCAACCAAGCTGCTTGAATGCAGAGTCAGTTCTGCGAAGGATCTGGTCACGGCAAGAACGGTAGCCAAATCCGTCATTACCTCTTCCCTGCTGAAAGCCGCCATGTTTGGTGCAGATGCCAACTGGGGCCGCGTTCTCTGTGCCATCGGATACAGCGGCGCTGATGTGGACATCAACCGGATCGATGTCCGTTTCAGAAGCCCTGCAGGCGAAATTCTGGTCTGCCGGAACGGAAGCGGCGTAGCTTTTTCCGAGGAAAAAGCCAAGGCTGTTCTTCTCGAGCATGACATTGAAATTCTCGTCGACCTGAACGACGGCACAGCCGAAAGCTGTGCATGGGGCTGCGATCTTACCTATGACTATGTCCGTATCAACGGCGACTACAGAACCTGAGGAACCAATATGACAAAGCTTTTTTCAAATGCGGAACGGGCAGAGGTTCTCACACAAGCCCTCCCGTACATCCGGCAGTACAATGGGAAAATCGTTGTAATCAAGTACGGCGGAAATGCCATGGTAAATGATACGCTCAAACATCAGGTCATGGAGGATATTGTCCTCCTCCACCTGATCGGTGTTCATGTGGTTCTCGTCCATGGCGGCGGTCCTGAAATCACCGAAATGATGGCCCGGCTGGGAAAAAAGCCGGAATTTGTCGACGGCCTTCGGGTCACCGACAAGGAAACCATGGACATCGTGCAGATGATTCTGGCAGGCAAAGTCAACAAGACGCTGGTCAGCCTCATCGAGACAAATGGCGGACATGCAATCGGCCTGAGCGGCATGGACGGCAGCTTGATCGAAGCGGAGCCTAAAGATCCCCGTCTCGGATATGTCGGAAAAGTCACAAAAATCAACATCCAGCCGATTAATGACCTGCTCGAACGCGGATACATTCCCGTCATTTCCACAATCGGATGGGATTCACAGGGAAACGCCTATAACATTAACGGTGATACCGCTGCTGCATATATTGCCGGTGCCCTCAAAGCGGAGCGTATGATTCTCATGACGGATATTGCCGGAATTCTGCGTGACCCTCATAATCCGGAAACTCTGATTTCCAGCATCACCCCGCACGAGATCAATGATCTCCGACAGCAGGGAATTATCAGCGGCGGCATGATTCCCAAAGTGGAATGCTGCCAGGAAGCCATTCGTGCCGGCGTACGGAATGTCATCATCATGGATGGCCGGATTCCCCACTCAATTCTCATGGAACTTCTGACCGAAGAAGGTGCCGGAACAATGGTTATGGGAGGCGCACAATGAACATTCAGGAGAGAGATAAAAAGTACGTTGCCGGAACCTACAACCGGTTTCCTGTGGAAATCGTCAGCGGCAGCGGTTCCATTGTCTATGATACATCCGGGAAACGGTACATCGACATGGGCTCCGGTATCGGTGTCACCGCCTTTGGCGTCGCAGATCCCATCTGGCAGCAGGCGGTTACCCGTCAGATCGGCCTTGTCCAGCACATGTCCAATCTTTACTATACAGAGCCCTGTGTCAGTCTGGCAGAAATGCTCTGCAACCGGACTGGCATGAGCAAGGTCTTTTTCTCGAACTCCGGTGCAGAGGCAAATGAATGTGCCATCAAGGTTGCCAGAAAATATCAGGCAGAGCACAGAGGACCCGAGTGTTCCACTATTGTGACCCTGAAAAACAGCTTCCACGGACGGACACTGACTACTCTGGCTGCCACCGGTCAGGAACATTACCATGAGCTCTTTAATCCTCTGACTCCTGGTTTTCTTTCCGTGGAACCGGACTATATTCCGGACATTCCGGATCCTTCCAGAGTTGCTGCCATCCTGATTGAATGCATTCAGGGAGAAGGCGGCGTCATTCCCCTTTCCCGGGATACAGTCCGCCGTATTGCTGATTATGCTGCCGCCAATGACATTCTGCTGATGGTCGATGAAGTACAGACCGGCAACGGCCGGACCGGTGCTCTTTATGCCTATATGAACTATGGAATCAGCCCGGACGTCGTCTCCACTGCAAAAGGGCTTGCCGGCGGTCTGCCGCTGGGTGCAACCCTCCTTTCCGAAAAGGTAAGCGGCACCCTCGGTTTTGGCGACCACGGATCCACCTTCGGCGGAAATCCGGTATCCTGTGCCGCTGCTCTCTCCGTACTCTCGAGAATAGACGATTCCCTTCTCGCCTCTGTCCGGGAGAAGGGGCAGTACCTGATGCAGACTTTTGAAAATGCTCCAGGCGTTGAAAGCGTCAGCGGCATGGGACTCATGATCGGCATCAAATGCAGTCGGAATGCCGGGGATATCGTGCGTGCAGCACTTTCAAAAGGGGTTCTCTGCCTGACGGCCAAAGACCGGGTCCGTCTTCTTCCCGCCCTTAACATTCCCATGGACGTCCTTAAGGAGGCTGCCGGCATTCTCAAAGAATGCATGGTCTGATCCGGAAGCACTGCCATTCTCAGGACCATTCATCTGTGTGATCGATCAGATGAATGGTCTTTTTTCTGTTTACATAAATAAGCCGCCGGTGTGTCCACCGACGGCCAGAAACACGTAGAGGTCCTTTGCTGCTGCAGTCAATTCCCGGACAGATGCTGCCGGGCAGCCCGGGAATCCGATACTATGCTTCATTCCCGTGCAGTTTTTCTCTCCGTCTTATCCCGGTAAAGTGCCCGGTCTGCTTCCTCGAGCATCTGCTCAAGCGGCGGATGCTGCTCTGTCCTGCGGATAATACAGCCGCCGAGGCTGGCCGAAAGCCGGTACGGCTTGTCTCCGGCATATTTTCGGGCCCATTTCTCAATCCGCTCTCGGATTGTCTCTGTATCCTCCGTCTCCCCGGAAACAAAGCCGGCCAGTGCGAATTCATCTCCTCCATATCGGGCACACAGACCGTACTCCATGTGCTCTGCCTCAAGTTCCAGCGCTCTGCCAATACACCGGATAGCCACATCTCCCTCAGCATGCCCGTAGACATCGTTAATCCGTTTCAGACCATCCATATCTACCGAGAAAAGGACCAGCTGCTTCCCCTGAACCGCCGGATTTTCAAGCCGTTTGTTCAGCTCCTGCAGGAAACCCCGCCGGTTGAAAATGCCTGTCAGGAAATCATGTTCTGCCATGGAACGGATGGCTTCATTTGCCTGGCGAAGGCGACCATTGCCCAGCACTGCCCGCAGAACAGAAGACATAAAAATGCAGTGTTCCTCAAAGCGCTGTTCCTCTCGCAGATTCCACGTTCTGACGCCGCAGATCATGTAACCCATGGTCTCCTCCGGGGTCTGCAGCAGGTGTGCCATAATAATGATGATCTCCTCGTTTCGAAGCACTTCATCAAAATCCGGCGCAGGCTTTCCCTTCCAGCAGAAACGTTCACCGGAGACATACAGGCCATTTTCCCCGTGCAGAATCGTCCTGGCCATATCCCGGTCCGATTCATCCAGCACACAGATGCAGTAATATGAATCCGGCCAGCGTTCCACTGCATCCGGCATCAGACGGATCAGCTCATCGACTGAATCCACATTGAGCGTCGAACGCACAAAGCTTCCCATGTTCTTGATATTCCCTGCATAGTCCAGGTTCTCATCAAGCATATCACCCAGAATCCGGCCGATTTCATGGCTGTCCTGCTTCTCGCATCCGCAGGACTGACGGATCTTCATACTATAGGAAAGCGGCCACGTATCGTTCCGGCCAGTCTGTTCCGGATTCCAGTGTTTTACACAGTCCATCATCCGTTCCAGAATTCTGTCAAAGTCCGGAACTCCGGTTGTGATTCCCGGGAGATGCCGTTCACCCATCAGAATCCCGTCAAAACCGGTTACTCTGACCTCATCCGGTACATTTATGCCAATGGCATTCAGATAATTGCTTACAGCCAAAGCCATTGCATCATTGGCACAGATAAAGGCCTCCGGCATTTCGCCTCCGGATGCAAAGTATTTTTTGAGTCCGCGCCGGGTCTGCGTGTCCCAGAAATCTCCGTAAATGATCTTCTGTTCCGGAAGTTCAGCCCCAACTTCCTCAAGAACCGTCCGGCAGACTTCAATCCGCTCCTCGGAATAGGAATTTCCCCTGAATCCTGCCACCATCACGACGTTCCTGCATCCATGATCGATGACAATATGGCGCACCAGTTTTTCAAACCCACTTCGGAACTCATAGCGGATATTAATGCACCCCTCATACATACGCTCCATCATGAAAACGGGGATTCGCTTTTCCTTTCCCATCTCAATCAGCCGCCGGTTGATCGACTCTGCGTGAATCATCTCACCGAACAGGATGATGCCCGCCAGATTCTCCAGTTCAAAGAGCATCCGGCACTCCCTCAGTCCATCCTCCCCGCGTGCCAGAATGATATTCCGGTCAAAGGTGAGGCAAACCGGAAGATATCCGTTTTTTCTGGCATGCGGAATGAGATGCGACAGGAACAGATTCAGATTTTCCTCATCCACCCATGCTGCACATACCGCAATGATCTGCCGACTCTCTGTCATTCCTACTCCTCCTGTCAGGGCAGACAACACCGTCCCCTGCTTTCGCCGGGATTCCCAGCCCGGCGAAAGGACAAAAACCGGATGAAATCATCATCCGGCTGACACCTTTCGGGTATCACATAGCCTCCGCACAGTATCCCCATACCTGCAGAAGGCAGACCATCTGATAGATGCTGTTGACCTGAACAAAATCCAGATTACTCTTAAAACCATTCAACACATCAAGCCTGGCGTTCACAAACTCCGAGTAATCGCCGTTTTTATCCAGAATGGTATCAATGATTCCCACGTACATGGCTGCACCTGCTGCGCCGAAGGCGATCTGTTCTTTTGCATCAGTCAAGGAATCGTCCACTTCATCTATCCACCTCTGAATCTCCTGGATTGCTGAAGCATACTGATTCCCGGTATCAAGTTCCTGCGCAATCAGACACAGCATTTCATAGGATCTGTACAGGGAATTCGCCTGCTGCGTATAAACATTGTCTGCAGCATCGTCGCCATTTTGAAGCATCTCCATGATTCCCTGTATTTCTGTTCTGTACTGTCCGTCCGGATCATACATGCCGGCGATAACGCCCAGCATCTCTGCCAGAGAATATGCACCGTTTGCCTGCTGCTGATACACCGTTTCAATGGAGTTATTTGTCGCATCAAAAGCTTTCAGCACGCTGTTGATGCTCTCAGTATACTGACCGTCCTTATCGATTGCCCTGGCAATAACATCCAGCATATCAATCGCCGAATACAGTCCGACAACCGTCTGCTGATCGAAGCTATCCACATTCCGGTTCCATTCTTCGAATTCATCGTATATATTTTCAATCGTCTTTGATGATCTTTCTGCTACCACGTCCGCAAAAACAGCAAACACCAGGCAGAAAACCAGTACCAATGCAATTTTTTTCATTGTCTTCCTCCATGATTGTGCGTTGTGTTTTTTCAGTTTCCCTGTTTTTCTTCATTCGATCTGATTAAAAACCCTGTCCATTATAAAATATCTGATTCCATTTGAGTTATAATGTAACGGGATGAAACATCCGGAACCCGCAGGCCATTCTCCTCTGCAGGTCCGGCACATCAGACCGCCCCCTTCAAGGGCATTCGAAAATGCGTCTTCTCTCCCGCCCGGAGTGCTGTTCTGCTGCTGTTTTTTCCCTTCAATCCCTCATTTTCTGTTCAGTCCGAGTATGGATTTCAACTGAGCCGCAGCAGGTCTGGCATTACTCACATCCCGTTTTCCGGTTGTCTTATAGCAGTAATTTCCAACAAGTTTCGGACAGTATCCATACTCCTGTCCGTAGAGGGCAGACATAAGGTTATAGGTCACCTGTCCCCATCGCTGATGATAATCAGATGTCACCAGAGTCAGCGACTGTACTTCCTGCTCTTTCAGAATACGGAATGTATATACCGCATTCTCAGCTGTTGTCATGGCCTGCTCATCAATGAAAATACGTCCCGGATCAATGCCTAGCTGCTCGATCAGGTAATCCCGCATCAGTCCCGCCTCAGTATGATGTTTCGGGTTATTCCCGCCGGTAGCACCGCCTGTGCAGACCAGTATCGTCTCAGGAAATGCCTGGGCTGCCTCTGCTGCTGCTCGACAGCGGCCTTTCAGTTCATCCGTCATCTCACCTGCCCGGAGTGCATACCCAAGAACGACAAATGCGTGCCGGGTACTGTTCCTGACACCCGTCTGCCGAAGCTGTTCTATCGCTTCATTGCTGCCGGAAAGAATTAATGTATAGGGAGTCAGATAGACATTTTCCCAGTGTTCTGCCACCGACAGGGCAATCGCATAATCCGATTCCCGGATTCCACGAATCACCTCCAGATCTCGCCAGATCTGTTCGCCGTCATCAGAATTCGGATGCTCCCAGGCCTGAAGCAGATCGTCCACCAGGATTCGAAATGCCTCCCTGCTTCGGGCGGGCATCCAGTATTCCTCACTTTGTGCACTGAAAGAGATGCACAGCAACATGCCCACTGCCAGCAGGATTATTCTTTTTAACATCTCCATTTTCCTTTCCAGACAATTCTTCTCTGTCTTTCAGCCGGACTGTTTTCAGACGTTCTCTGTTTCTGAAGCAGCAGGCATGCTTTCCGCTTCAGAACACCCTCCGTGTCAGTACAAATCCGCAAATTTCCTTTTCCTTCCGTTT
The DNA here is from genome assembly GCA_902767305.1 of uncultured Eubacteriales bacterium. Lineage (GTDB taxonomy): Bacteria > Bacillota > Clostridia > Christensenellales > Aristaeellaceae > Ventricola. The sequence continues at coordinate 5,295 of CACXHF010000267.1, read as the reverse complement.
CGGTCATGATATACTGACCCCATTCCCGGATGTGCCTGCCATTGTCCGTCACCTTCCTGAGAAACGGCTGTTTCCACATGACAGACAGCACAGACGCCGTCGGCCTCTGCCAAAAGAGCCATCATTCTGTGCCGTAAGCTGAGATTCGAACGCTTTCCACCCATATACCGCTTTCCGTCTCCTCCGCACCAGACTCCCGCGACAGAGATTTCCAGACAAAGCTGACAGAAAATTGCCGTACGATATACAATCCGTTGCTGAGAATTCAGATCAGACAATGATACCAGGAAAGGAGGCACCCGGATGCACAAAACAGAACACATACAGTCCCAAGACAGGGTATACATTGCTATCGACCTTAAGTCTTTCTATGCCAGTGTTGAATGTATTGCCCGGCATCTGGACCCTCTGACAACCAATCTGGTCGTGGCCGACCCTTCCCGTACGGAAAAAACCATTTGTCTGGCGGTTTCTCCTTCTCTGAAAGAACTGGGCATTCCAGGACGGGCGAGACTGTTTGAAGTAGTGCAGCGAGTCAGAGAAATAAATCTGGGACGCCTCCGGATAGCTGCCAGAGCCGGCCGTCTTGAAAAAGATGAAAAAGGTGGATTCCGTTTTTCCCGTTCCTCCTGCAATACCACGGACCTCGCCCGGGATCCCTCTCTCGAGCTGTCCTACATCATCGCACCACCACGGATGAAGCTCTACGAGGAAATCAGCACCAGAATTTTTTCCATTTACAGCAGAAGCATCAGCCCGGAGGACATCCACGTCTACTCCATTGATGAAGTCTTCATGGATGTAACCTCCTACCTCAAAGCTTACAGCGTCACCGCTCATGATCTCGCCAGGCGCCTGATTCTGGAGGTTCTCTCCGCCACCGGCATCACTGCAACTGCCGGAATCGGTACAAATCTGTATCTGGCAAAAGTGGCTATGGATATTGTTGCCAAACATGCCCCGGCAGATGCTCAGGGTGTCCGCATTGCCGAGCTGAACGAGCAGAGTTACCGGGAAATTCTGTGGTGTCACCGTCCGATAACCGACTTCTGGCGGGTCGGGCATGGTCTTGCCAGACGCCTTGAATCTCTTCGCTGCTACACCATGGGTGATGTGGCACGCCTCAGTCTGGTCTCTGAGGAACGTCTCTATAAAGCCTTTGGCATTAATGCCGAACTGCTGATCGACCATGCCTGGGGATGGGAGCCTGTCGGGATGGAGGACATCAAAGCATACCGTCCGGAAAACAATTCCATCTCCTCAGGGCAGATTCTCGCTGAACCTTACAGCAGCGAAAAAGGCCGCCTGATTGTCCGGGAAATGACGGAGCTTCTCACGCTTGATCTGGTTCGCAGGCATATGACTGCAAAACAGATCACCCTGACCATAAGCTATGACCGAGAGAGCATCACCCCCGCCGGCAGGGGAACTTCTGATTATCTCATCACAAGAACCGGCAGACCGTATAAGGGAACTGTTACACCGGACCGGTACGGCAGACCGCATCCCGGACATTCCCATGGAACCGGAAATCTGGATCATTACACCAGCTCTACACGGACCATTACTCAGGCCATGATGGACCTGTATGACCGTATTGTCGATCCGGATCTGCTGATTCGCCGCATCGGCATTGCTGCCTGCAGCATTCTCCCCGAAAATGAGATCCCCAAAGACGCCCCGATGCAGCTGGATCTGTTTACTGATTATGAAGCTCTCGAACAGAATGCAGCCCGACAGAAAGCCGAAGAGGAAAGAGAGCGCCGTCTTCAGAAAACAACCCTTGCCCTGCAGGCACGATACGGAAAAAACGCGGTCCTCAAGGGAATGAACTTCCTCGACGGCGGGACAACCATTGAACGAAACAAACAGATCGGCGGCCATCGTTCCGGTGAAACCGGTATGCAGATAGACCGGATAAAGAAACAGCCTGAACGGACACCCGCAGAGGGAGAGTGTACAGATGAATGACCCTGAACGGACTCCGGATCCCAGGATTGTCTACGGCGACATTATCCATCTTCCGCACCATCAGTCTGATGTGCATCCTCACATGAGTATTGCTGACCGTGCTGCCCAGTTTTCCGCCTATAAAGCTCTTTCCGGTTATGAGGACATGGTCACAGAGGAGGCGCGGATTACAGATAAACAGACTGAACTTGGAGAAGCCCAGAAAGAACTGCTGAACCGAAAACTGCTTCGTATCGCCGACTGTCTGTCGAAAGGCAACCCTCCTTCCGTCACCATGACATTTTTCATTCCGGATGAATGGAAAGCAGGCGGGCATTATCACTCAGTTACAGGCACAGTCAGAAAAATTGATTCCACCGAGCGGAAGATTCATCTGGCTTCCGCTTCATCCGGCATTCCTTCAGGCGGAACAATTTCCTTTGATGACCTTCTCGATCTGCACGGGCCCTGCATGGACGACTTGGATCTGCTGATCACCTGAAACTTTAACATATGTTATTTCAACAGATTTGGAAATGGAAAAACAGAAATCGTTACAAAAAACGATTGAGATACAAACTGACAAACAGTGTTAGAAAGCGGCAGCGCACGTGCTGTCTAAGAAAAAGGGGTAAACTTCATTTGCGAAGCTTACCCCCATTTTCTTTGTCCTTGCCAGTCATGCAAGATCAATTTCACCTGATACGATCACCAGCGCACCGATCAGGTGCAATGAGTTCGCATCCGGTAACAGTGGTGGAGATGAGGGGAATCGAACCCCTGTCCGAAAAAGCGACAACCAGGCTTTCTCCGAGTGCAGTCTGTATTTTAACATTCCCTCTGCCAGGCGCCCGCAGACAGGCTCAAGGCTTTAGTAGCTTCATAAATGTGTTTCAGTGGCAAAGCTTACACAGAAACATTGCCCGCTAAATCGACGCCGGTGAATGAGACAGCGGGATCCTCATGCCGACGCGCGCCTAATTAGGCAGCGATAGCGTAATTGCTATTGTGAGTTAATTTTTAATTTCCCGTTTTTAACGTAGCACGGGGCTACGACTCGCTTACCTGACCACCTACGATCCCGTCGAAACCAGTACATCCCCATTATTTATGTTCTGTTCCGTTCCCGAAGAGCCCGCTGCATTTCGCGTTTCACATCCCGCTCGGCAATATCCTCACGTTTGTCATGAAGTTTCTTTCCTTTGCAAAGACCAAGTTCCATCTTAAACCGTCCATCCTTCAGATATACGGACAGCGGAACCAACGCATAACCCATTTTTCCGACTTCCTGATACAGATGACGGATCTGATTTCTGTGCAGAAGCAGACGTTTCGGACGAAGAGGATCCGTATTGAAGATATTTCCCTGCTCATAGGGGCTGATATGCATTCCCTGAACAAAAACCTCACCATTTTTAACCACGGCATAGCTTTCTTTCAGGTTCATCCGGCCCTGCCGCATACTTTTAACTTCTGTTCCCTTAAGCTCCATTCCACATTCCAGCCGCTCCTCAACAAAATAATCGTGGAACGCTTTCTTGTTCTGAGCCATTGGCTTTATTCCTTTTGCGCGGGCCATAGCAGTACCTCCAATCGCGTGACAGTATATCAGATTCAGTTCTGAATATCAAGTGCGCATTTCAGATCGGCAGGACATGTTTTTCAGTCGGTTTTGCTCGGTTTTTCGCCCACTTCAAAGCGGGATCGTTTCCCGCTTACGGCGAAAAATATTCAGCTTCTGTTTCCCAGTGAAAATACATTTATTCTATTTTATAAGTAAGTCTTGATAAAAACACTTTGATGCTTTATCATATCCATGTATTTTCATTTCTCCACAAAAGATGAAGGAGGTTCTAACGCAATCCGTACCGGCATTATTTCAGCATTCATTCAGTGAATTCTGCCGGATCGGCAAAGTCAGCATTGCCGTTGGAAGAAAAAAAATATATGCGAAAAAACATTCTTCGTCTGAAGTTCAAACGAGACATTATTAAAAACTTCATTCAGATGACTGTCATCCTGATCCTCTCCATGTTCGGTTCTTTTTCCTATATCGGCATGGACAGTACTGCACAGATGATCCAGCAGACAGTTGACTCCTATTTTATCTCTTGTCAGCTTCCTGATTTCTGGATTTCACTCCCCCATGCAGATCGGACAGTTCTGGCAAAACTCCGGCATCTCCCGGGAATCGAATCCGCCGAAGCAAGAGGAACGGCTGAACTTGATACGGATATCTCACCAAATGCCCATCTTACTGCCATTCTGTACAACGGCCCTATGGAAACCGGCCGTCCACATCTGATCCGCGGCTCTCTGCTTTCCCAGTCTGATAAACGCGGCTGTCTGCTGGACAGTCGTTTTGCAGAGATCAATGAAATAAATCCCGGAGACAGCATCACAGTGCGTAAAAACGGTATCGAAACCCATCTGACCATTCGCGGACTGATCATGACCCCTGAATTTGTTTATGTCGCAGACAATGATTTCCCCGAACCCGAAAAATATGGCTTTCTGCTTGCCAATAAATCCGCCTTCCCGGAACTCCCTCTGAATCAGATTGTTGTTACGCTCAAGCCCGGGAGCAAGCAGCAGGCGGTTGCAAATGACATTCTTACGCTCCTGCCGTACGCATCCGTCACGGACCGGGAGAATCACGTCAGCACAAAGAACATCACCAATGAAAGACGCATTTTTGAAAGCATGCGGTTTGTCTTTCCCCTGCTTGCCTGGTTCATCTCTACCTGCATGGTGATGTCCACCTTCGGGCGAATAATTCAGAATCAGCGAATGCAGATCGGTCTTCTCAAATCGCTTGGATATGACAATAAAATCATCTGCTTTCAGTACCTGAAACTGTCTTTTTTTCCATCACTGTTTGGTTCACTTATCGGTCTCTGGAGCGGGTACCGGATTCTTCCGCCTATTTTCTGGAAAAACATCATCAACCAGCGAAACCTGCCCTACTGTCTCTATCCGGAGCCCTCTGCTTCATCCTGGATTTCCACTCTCATCACGGTTATCCTTGCAACCGGTATATCTCTTTTCGTCTACCTTCAGACTGCACATGAATCAGAAGCGTCTCTGCTTCACCCGAAACCGCCCCAAAAAGGCAGCCAAATCTTTCTTGACTCCGTCCATTTCATCTGGAACCGTCTCACTTTCAGTGGAAAAGCCGTAGCCCGCAATCTGTTCCGTCGTCCTTTCCGGACTTTTCTGTTTTTCTTTGCCGTCCTGTTCTGTAACATGCTCATGATTATCTCTTTCGGCCTGATGGACACCATTAACACCCTGACCCACCGTCATTATATCGAAGCACATCGATGGGACATGGCCGCACAGCTT